>JASHSH010000164.1 GCA_030040955.1 Rhodospirillales bacterium | reverse complement strand
GGCGCGCGGGGCGGACGCGCTGCATCCGCTCGCCGAGCCCGTCGCGTCCGATCTGCTCGCGCCGGCGGCGCGCGAGATGGTGCGGGAACGCGCCGCGCGATTCCTCGATCGGCATATCGAATCGACGCTCGCGCCGCTGCTCGCGCTGGAACGCGCCCGGATGCGGGGCGCGGCGCGCGGCCTCGCATTCCGGCTGTGCGAATCCTTGGGCGCGGTGCCGATGGCGGCAGCCCGGCCGCAGGTGGGTGCGCTCGATCCCGCCGAGCGCCGCGCGCTCGCTCGGTTGGGCGTGCGCATCGGCACCGAGAGCCTGTTCCTGCCCGCTTTGCTCAAGCCTGCGCGGGCACGCCTGCTTGCGCTGCTGTGGACGATCCATCGCGGCCTGCCCCCGCGCGAGCCGCCAACCGGCGCTGCCGTGGTCGCGGCCGAGGCGGAATTGGCCGAGGAGTTCTACATGGCCGCGGGCTATCGCCGGATGGGGACGCGCGCCGTGCGCCTGGACCGGCTCGAACGCTTCGCCGCCGCCGCGCGGAAGCTCGCGCGCGCGGGCAGGTTCGCGCCCTCGGCCGAATTGGTCCGCGCGCTCGGCGCGGGCGCCGACGAAGTCGGACCGCTGCTCGAATGCCTCGGCTATCGCGCCCTGCGCGGGAACGAGGGGACGGAATACGAGCGCGCGCGGCGAGGTTCGGACGCGCACGCGTCCAAGCGGCGGCCCGCCCGCGCGGCGTCCGAGTCCGACTCGCCGTTCGCGGTTCTGCGCCGCGCCCGCACGGCGTGATGGAAGAGCCCTCGCTGCGCATCGACCGTTTCCTCTGGTTCGCCCGCTGCTGCAAGTCGCGCGCACTCGCCCAGCGGCTGATCGGCGCGGGCGAGGTGCTGCTCAACGGCGCCGTGGTCGAGCGGTCGAGCACCGGGGTGGCGCCGGGCGACCGGATCGAGCTGCCCGCCGGGCGGCGGCTGCGGCGCACCATCCGCGTGGTCGCGTTGGGCACGCGGCGCGGACCGGCGAGCGAGGCCGCTTCCCTGTTCGAGGAGATCGGCCTGGCCGAGCCGGTGGAGCGGTGAGGCGGGTCTAGCCCGTCTCGGATGCCCGGGCGAAGGTGCCTGCGCTCAGTTCTTGTATTTGAGGACGCAGGCGCGGCCGTTGGCGGTGTCGGCGTCGAAGACCGCCTTCTCGGACGCGTCCAGCCCGGCCGCTCCCTTGGCCTTCAGCGCCGCCGCCATGCGCTGGAGATCGGCGAGGGGGATGTTGGCCTCGTCGCGGCCCAGCCAGCAGCGGCAGATCGCCGTGCGCTTGGCGGCCGGCAGATGCTTGTTGGCCCGGCAGGTCTTGGCGAAGGCCTTGGCGACCTGGGGCGGGTAGCGCTCGGCCTGGGCGGCGTCCGCCCAGCCGGCGAGCGCGGCCGCGACCAGCAATCCGGCGATCCAGCGTTTCATCCCGTTAGCCCCCGTATTCTTAATTCCCCCGTCGCGACTCTGCCGGAGCCGGGGGCCGCGCGGTAGCGGATTCGTGCGCTTCGCGGACGGGCCGGGATTGTCCGGTCGGGGCCGCCGTGATAGGCAGTGCATCCCATCTGAAAGGACCGGGCGGAGCACGCGATGACGTATGTGGTCACCGAGACTTGCATCAAGTGCAAATACATGGATTGCGTGGAAGTCTGCCCGGTCGACTGCTTCTACGAAGGCGAGAATTTCCTCGTCATCAACCCCGACGAGTGCATCGACTGCGGGGTGTGCGAGCCCGAATGCCCGGTCGAGGCGATTCTGCCGGACACCGAATCGCGCGCCACCGACTGGGTTGAAATCAATCGGAAATATTCCGCTTCCTGGCCGAACATCACGCGCAAGGGCACGCCGCCGGCGGACGCCGACGAATGGAAGGACAAGAAGGAAAAAGCCGCGCTTTTGAGCGCCGAGCCGGGCAAGCGATAGGCCGGAAACCGGCCTCCATTAAGCTTTTGCGGCAGATTCGACCTACCGTTTCGCCCCATTTCGTGCTATATATCGGGTGACGCGAGGCGCACCCGGATCGGGCCACGCGCCGCGTCGCCAGGGTGATGAATATTCGCTTTGGCGTCAGCCACTTAGGTGAAGTTTCGCGGACCGCTCAAAGAACCGGGCGCCGACGGGTTTTGTCGCGCCGCGAGGAAAAGGGAACGATGAAAAACGGACATAAGAACGGACATAGGAACATGCCCGCTTTGCTCTCTGAGGGACGGGTACGGGTGCATAACGGCGATACCACCTTCTGCGCCGGCGACTATGTGGTCTATCCGACGCACGGGGTGGGCAAGGTCGAGGCCATCGAGCGCCAGCGCATCGCCGGACAGGAGCTGGATCTGTTCGTCATCACCTTCGACCGCGACCGCATGACGTTGCGCGTGCCGGTGCCGAAGGCGAAGCAGTCGGGCCTGCGCCGGCTGTCCTCGCGTTCGGTGATGGACACCGCGCTCGGCATTCTGCGCGGCCGCGCGCGGGTGAAGCGGACGATGTGGAGCCGGCGCGCCCAGGAATACGAGGCCAAGATCAACTCGGGCGATCCGGTGTCGATCGCCGAGGTGGTCCGCGACCTGCACCGGCATTCCAACCAGCCCGACCAGTCCTACAGCGAGCGCCAGATCTACGAGGCGGCGCTCGAGCGCCTGGCCAGCGAGCTGGCGGCGGTCGAGAGCATCGCGCGCGACAAGGCGGCGCAGAAGCTGGAAAGTCTGCTGGACGCCGCCTAAGCTGGCGGCGCGGACGGCGCCCTTCGCCGCCGCGGGGGAGGCGCGTCCGGCGCGATGTCGGAGCAGAGTCTCTTCGCCGGACTGCGCGGCGGCGCCCGCATCTGGGCGGTGGCGGCGATCCACGGCGAGGCCGAGCGTCTGGCCGCGCTGCACCGGCGCATCGACGCGGCGTTCGCCGTCGGCGACCAGCTCGTCTATCTCGGCAACTACACCGGATTGGGCCCCCGCGCGCGCGAGACCGTGCAGGAGCTGCTGCTGTTCCGCCGCGATCTCCTCGCCCGGCCGGGCATGGACCCGGAGGACATCGTCTATCTGCGCGGCGCGCAGGAGGAGATGTGGCAGAAGCTGTTCCAGATCCAGTTCGCGCCGAACGCCGCGCAGGTGCTGCAATGGCTGGTCGAGCAGGGCATCGGGCCGACCATCGCCGCCTACGGCGGAAAGGTGGAGGAGGGCCTGGGCGCGGCGCGCGAGAGCATCTCGGCGGTGACGCGCTGGAACAGCGGGCTGCGCGCGAGCTTCCGCGCGCATGACGGGCACACCCAGCTCGCCAGCGCGCTGGTCCACGCCGCCTATACCGACGACGGCGCCCTGCTGTTCGTCCATGCCGGCATCGACCCGCAGCGGCCGTTGAGCGCGCAAAGCGACAGCTTCTGGTGGGGCGGCGCGGGCTTCGCCACGCTGGAGGAGCCGTATGAGGGCTTCCGCCGGGTGGTGCGCGGCTATGACCGCCGCCATGGCGGGTTCCAGGAGACCGCATACACGGTGACGCTGGACGCCGGCTGCGGCTTCGGCGGGCCGCTGGTCGCCGGATGCTTCGGCCCGGGCGGCACGCTCGAAGGCACGTTCCAGGCGTGACAGTTCGATTTCGCGGGCCGGGCCGGTGGTGCGCCCGCGCCGCCTACGCTACCATGCGCCGATGATCCGCCGGCCGATCCCGCCGACCTTCGCCGCGCTCGCGCTGTGCTGCGCGCTGGCCGGCGCGCCCTGCCGCGCGGCCGCGCCGGACGATGCCGCGCTGGTGGCCGGGTTGGGGCTGGAATCGCTTGCCGGCGCGGCGATTTCGGGCCCGCGCGAGGATGGAACGCTCGCCTTCGCCGACGGGCGGATCGCCAGGCTCGCGGGGATCGACCTGGCGCGCGGACGGCTTGCCTGGGCGGC
>JASHSH010000163.1 GCA_030040955.1 Rhodospirillales bacterium | reverse complement strand
GTTCCAGAAGGATACCTGAGCCCGTCGCCGCCGCTCGGCGCGGGGGCCGGGCCGGCTCCCTTCCCGCGGCACGGCGGCGATCTGGCCGCCGCCGAAGCGCGTTTCGGCCGGCCGGCGCGCGGCTGGCTCGATCTGTCGACCGGAATATCCCCGTTCCTCTATCCGCTGCCCGCGATCCCGCCCGAAGCCTGGTATCGGCTGCCCGACACGGACGCCGAGCTCGCCTTGCGCGCCGCCGCCGCCGAGACCTGGTCGGTGCCCGATCCCGACTGCCTGGTCTCCGCCCCCGGCACGCAATCCCTCATCGGTCTGTTGCCGCTGCTGCGCCCCGAATCCGCGGTGGCGGTGGTCGGCCCCACCTATGACGAGCACGAGTCGAGCTTCGCCCGCGCCGGCCACCGGGTCGAGCAAGTGGCGGAGTTGGCGAAGTGCGGCGACGCGCAGGTCGCGATCGTCGTCAATCCGAACAATCCGGACGGCCGGCGCCACGATCCCGAAACCCTGTGCACGGCGGCCGACCGGCTTGCCGCGCGCGGTGGCCTGCTCGTCGTCGACGAGGCGTTCGTCGATCTCGATCCCGACTTGTCGGTCGCCGGATCGGTCCGGCCCGGCCTGCTGGTCCTGCGCGGGATCGGCAAATTCTTCGGACTCGCCGGATTGCGGCTCGGCTTCGCGGTCGCCGAGCCCAGGCTGGCTGCTCTGCTGCGTCAGGCGCTCGGCCCGTGGGCGGCGAGCGGCCCGGCGCTGGTGGTGGGACGCGCAGCACTACTCGACCGTGCCTGGGCGGCCGAGGTCCGGCGGCGGCTCGCCGTCGAGGCCGGGCTGCTGGATCAGGTGCTGCGCGGCGCGGGACTGGCCGTGGTGGGCGGAACCGACTTGTTCCGCCTCGCCAACGCGCCGCGCGCCTGGGCGATCTACGAGCATCTGGGCCGGCAGGGCGTGTTGGTCCGCCCGTTCGCCGAGCAGCCGCGCTGGCTGCGTTTCGGCCTGCCGCCGGACGCGGCCGGCAGGGCGAGGCTGGCCGAGGCGTTGGCCTCCGCGCCGCGCTGAGGCCGCTCGACGCTAGAGTCTGTCCACGGCGGTGGAACAGACTCTAAGTCTGCATGAAGCGGCCAACGCGTCCGCGTTGGCCTCGCTCAAGCGCCGCGCGGGCTTATCGCCGATTCCACGAAGGTGGAATCGGCTCTATTGCAGCGGCATCATCTCCTCGAAATGCAGGTAGGCGTCGATCTGGTCGAGCACGACCCCATCGACCCCGAGATCGACGATGCCTTGCATGTAAAGCCCCAAGATCTCCTTCCACTTGTCGTCCCAGTAGCGGACGACGGACTGGGACGGATCGTCGGGATCGGCTTCGAGCAGGAAGTTGGGCGCGCCGATGTGCCAATCCGGTTTCCAGTAAAAGCGGGTGTCGCGGGCGCGGCCGATCGGCAGCGACGCCAGCACCATCCGGTCGGAGCCCAGCCGCTTGAACCTGAGCGACTTGATGTCGTCGAAGGAGAGCGATTCCTTGGCCTGCCAGAACGGGTCGAGGACCAGCACGTCATAGTTGGTCGCGCGCAGCGCCTGGACCCAATCGGCGCGGCGTCCGTAGGCGTGCGAATCGAGCATCGGCAGGAAATTGCGAGCCGAAGCGAGATCGCGGATCGGAGCCGGATTTTCGTGCGCAGGAACCTCGCGCGGGATTTGCCCCAGCTCTTTGTCGCCGTCGCGGTCGATATAGGTGAGCGCGCCGGCGGCGGCGGCCCCCGCCATCGCCTTGTCGACCGCGGCCTTCTCCACGCAATACTCGATGTCGAGGATGCGCCCGCCCTCGCCCTTCGCGGTGGCCGCCGCGGTCGAAAGCAATTCCGCCGCCGGCGCCGAAGTCGGCTTGCCGTAGTCCTCGGCGCCGATCACCAGCCCGTCGATCAGCATGCCGGTGAGCGCCCGCAGGTACGGCCGGTTGACGGTGCCGATGGGCGAGTATTTGCCGGCTTCCGCGCCGTCGGGATCGCGCAGCGTCTGCCATTGGTATTCGCGCTTCTCCTTGATCAGCAGCTCCGGGGCGTTGCGCGCGAGCACCGCGAAGTTCGGGTTGCGCGCGCGCGCATAGGCCGCCAGCGCGATCACGATGTCGCGCATGTACTGACGATGATTCGGTATCTGGTCGAGCGGGGTGAACGGGATGTCCTTCTTCTTGGTCTGTTGCGGCTCCTCCTGCTTGACCCCGTTGATCGACACGTCGGCCGCGGCGGGACCGGCGAGCAGCATGGAACCCAGTCCGAGGGCGAATCCGCGCCGGCCGATCATTGCAGCAGCTCCGCCACCCGCTCGCCGATCGCGAGCGAACTGGTCAGGCCCGGCGATTCGATTCCGAACAGGTTTACCAGGCCCGGAACGCCGTGCTCCGCGGGCCCCTGGACCACGAAATCGGGCTGCGCGGATTTCGGCCCGTGCAGCTTCGGCCGGATGCCCGAATAGCCCGGATAGAGCGCGCCGTCGGCGAGTCCGGGCCAGTAGCGCCGGACCGAGCCGTAGAACAGCGCCGCGCGGTCGGGATCGACATCGTACTGCTCGTCCTCCACCCACTCGACGTCCGGGCCGAAGCGCCCCTGCCCCATGCGGTCGCGGGTGTAGTGGAGTCCCAGGCTCGCCGAGTCCGGTATCGGATAGATCAGATGCGAGAACGGCCCGCGGCCGCGCAGGATGAAGTAGTTTCCCTTGCACAGATGCTGGGCGGGAACCTGCTCGGCCGGAACTCCCTCGATCGAGAGCGCCACCTTCTGCGCGGCCAGACCCGCGCTGTTGACCAGCCGCCGACAAAGCAGACGCATCGGCTCGGCGCCACCCACGCGGAGCTCGATGCCCGACTCGGTCACCGCGCCGCCCTCGACCGGGGCGCGCAGGGCCAGGGCGCCGCCGGCGGTCTCGATCTCGCCCCGCAAGGCCAGCATGTAGCCATGGGTGTCGAGAATGCCGGTAGAGGGCGAGTAGAGCGCGGCCGTGCAGCGCAATTCGGGCTCCAACTGGCGGGCCCGGTTGCCGCCGATGCGCTCAAGCCCGTCGACGCCGTTGGCCCGGCCGCGCGCCAGGATCGCGTCGAGCTTCGCCTCCTCCTCCGGCCCGTTGGCCACGATGAGTTTGCCGCACATCTGGAAATCGACGCCGTGCGCGGACAAGAAATCGCGCAGCATCCGGTTGCCGGCGACGCAGAAGCGAGCCTTCAGGCTGCCCTTGGGGTAGTACATGCCGGCATGGATGACTTCGCTGTTGCGCGAGCTGATGCCGGTGCCGATGGCGCCCTCCCCTTCGAGCACGACCACTTCGTGCCCGGCCAGGGCCAGGGCGCGCGCCGCGGCGAGTCCGACCGCACCGGCCCCGATCACGGCGCAGTCCACCTCTTCGACCATTCCCACTCCGCCGACCCGTCAAACGGCGGCGGAGCATAGCATCGGGCCAAGGTCGCAGAAAGTCTCGACTATTTCGGCTTTCCCGGAGCGCCTCAGCCGGTGCCCAGCCAAAACCGGTGGTCGCGCTCCAGGTTGCGCAGGAAGTCCGCAGTGTCGGCGATCTGGCCCTCGGAGACGGATTGCGCCCGTTGCCCGGGTTCGCGCACGTAGATGGTCCTGGAATGGAGCGCGGCCGGCGGCGTCGCGGGCAGGCGCGGATGATCCCGGACGAATTCGAACAGCGCATGGTCTTCCGCGTTCAGCTCGTGGATCTCGTCGCGATACGGTTGGCCGTCGATGCGGTATTCGGGGAGCGTGCGGTTGACGTTCGCGATCAGCACCGATGGCACCCCGAACGCCGAAAGATAGTGGGTCAGCAGCGGCCCGATATCGTCCGCCGTCACATAAGCGTGGAACTCGCCTTCCAGCCGTTCGATCGCCTGCGCGGCCGCGCCGGCCTCGCCCGCGGCCGGCCTCGGCCAGCGCCCCGCGATCTGCCGCACGGCGACGTTCCGGTTCTCGGGCCGGCGGATGAATTGCTCGAATTCCGCAGCCGTCGACCGCCGGTTCGCGCGCATGCACTCATAGGTGTAGGAGGACAGGACGCGGCGGAACGGGTCGCGCTGGATGGTGGCGAGCAGAAATAGCTGCCGGAACAATAAATGGAAGCCGTAGCAATTGTGCGAGGCGGCGAAGATCGCGCCGGCCGGCAGATTGCGCGCGGTCGCCGGACTGTCGCCGAACACCTCGGGACCGGAGTCGAAGCGGCCCAGGCTCTGTCGCGTCCAATCGGGGCGCCAGCCCAGGTTGAGCGCGTACATCATCGCGACGTAGAAGGTGGTGCCGCCGGTTTTCGGCACATGGTAGAAGAAAAGCGGCCTGGGGACGGCGGCTCCGGGCTGCGGCATGCTCGGCGCCCAAGTGGCCTCGCCCGATGCGACGAGCGGCGCGAGAATGCGTTCGGCAATAGCGGCTGGCGCCACCTCGAAACTCCCGCGCAACCGGCCCCCGCCGCCGACCCGTCACTATGATGAACCCTGGGATGGGTTCAAGGAGCAAATTGTAGCAACGTGTTGCAGTCGGCGCGCTTGCCGCCTCGGGGGCGGGATCAATCGGGAGCGGAGCTTTCATGCTGAAGGGAGAGAAGGTCGTTCTGGGCGCCCTGGGACCGAGCGACATGGGTCCGTTGTTCAAATGGGCCAACGATGTCGATTCGATCTCGCTCGACACCGCGTATCGTCCGGTGGACTGGGTGGGCTTCAACAACTGGTTCACGGGTCTCGGCAAGGACGCGTCCAAGGTCGTGTTCGCCATCCGTCGCGGGGATTCCGCGCCGATCGTCGGCTATGTGCAGATCATCAATATCAACGCGGTGCACCGCTCGGGCGAACTGGGCGTGCGTATCGGCGACGAGGCCGACCGCAACCAGGGGCTGGGCAGGGACGCGATCCGCCTCGCCGTGCGATATGCCTGGGACCATCTGAATCTGAACCGGCTGATGCTGACCACGCTGCGCACGAACCTGCGCGCCATCGCCGCCTATCGCGCCAGCGGCTTCAAGCGCGAAGGGTTGATGCGCCGCGCCACCTTCATCGACGGCGCCTGGCGGGACGTCGTGATCATGGCGATCCTTCGTCCGCGGGGCTGACCGTCCCGGTCAGCGCCGACGCCGCCGAGGGCGCTTGGTCTGCGGCGCGGGCGCGCGGGAAGCGGCATCGGAGCGCGCCATCCCGGCGGTCGAAGCGGCGCGGGCGTCCGCCAGCAGCCCGAGATCCTGCATCTCGAGACGCCGCAACTCGTCGCGCAGCCGCGCCGCCTCCTCGAATTCGAGGTCGGCGGCGGCGGCGCGCATACGCTTCTCCAGCTCCGCCGTGTACGAGGCCAGGTCCTTGCCGACGAAATGCGCGGCCTCCGATTCGCCCAGCCCAATCTGCACGTAGTCCTGCTCGTAGACCGACTGGATCGCGTCGGCGACGCCGTGGCGCACGCTTTCGGGCGTGATCCCGTTGGCCGCGTTGTAGGCCTGCTGCTTCTCCCGCCGGCGGTTGGTTTCGCCGATCGCCTCGGCGAGCGAATCGGTGGTCGCGTCGGCGTAGAGCAGCACCCGCCCGTCGATATTGCGCGCCGCCCGTCCGATGGTCTGGATCAGCGAGGTGCGCGAGCGCAGGAACCCCTCCTTGTCCGCGTCGAGGATCGCGACCAGGGCGCATTCGGGTATGTCGAGCCCCTCGCGCAGCAGGTTGATACCGACCAGCACGTCGAACACGCCGAGCCGCAGGTCGCGCACGATCTCGATGCGCTCCAGCGTCTCCACGTCGGAGTGCAGATAGCGCACCCGGACCCCGTGCTCGAACAGATACTCGGTCAGGTCCTCGGCCATGCGTTTGGTCAGCACGGTGACCAAGGTGCGCTGGCCGCGCGCGGCCACGGCGCGCACCTCGGCGAGCAGATCGGCCACCTGGTGCTCGACCGGGCGAATGACGCAGACGGGGTCGATCAGGCCGGTCGGGCGGATCACCTGCTCGACGAACACGCCGCCGGTGCGCTCGAGTTCCCATGGGCCGGGCGTGGCCGAG
>JASHSH010000162.1 GCA_030040955.1 Rhodospirillales bacterium | reverse complement strand
GGCGGCGGCCTCGACCGAGTCGACGTGGTGCAACAGCCAACGGCAACCAGAAGGAAGGGGAGGATGGCATGAAGCATGCGAAGCAATTGAGCGGTCTCGCGCTTGGCGTCGGCGCGGCGCTGCTGGCCGCGTCGGCTCCGGCGCGGGCCGACGATCTCACCATGTGGGTGCGCGCGAGCGCGGCCAACGCGGCGCCGCACATGACCGATCTGTGGAATTCCAACCACGCCGACAAGATCCAGCTCACCGTCATTCCCGACAACCAGATGGTGACCAAGCTGGCCACCGGGGTGCAGGCGGGCGAGGTGCCGGACCTGATCTCGTTCGACCTGATCTACATGCCCGACTTCATGAAGGCGGGCTTCCTGATCGACCTCACCGACCAGATGAAGGCCGATCCGAACGCCGCCAAGGTGGCCAAGGCGTTCTCCGACCTCGCCACCTATCAGGGCCGACTGTACGGCACCGGCTTCACGCCCGACGTCTCGGTCCTGGTCTACAACAAGGACCTGTTCAAGAAGGCCGGGCTCGATCCCAACAAGCCGCCGACATCGGTCGGGCAGATCCACGAATTCGCCAAGAAGATCCATGCCCTCGGGCCGGACACCTACGGATTCTACTTCTCCGGCTCGTGCCCGGGCTGCAACATCTTCACCACTTCGCCGATGATGGTCGCCTCGGGCGCCAAGCTGCTGCCGCCCGACGCCAAAACCGAGCCCCTGCAGGGTCCGGGGGTGAAGGAGGTGCTGGAGCAGTTCCACGAGATGTGGGCCGAAGGGCTGGTGCCGAAGAGCGCGCAGGCCGACAACGGCCAGAACTTCGTCGCCAACTTCAAGGCGGGAACCATCGGCATCCAGGGCGCCGGCGGATTCCTGATCTCGGATCTGAAGCGCGACGTTCCCAACATGGATTTCGGCATCGCGGTCCTGCCCGGCATCAAGGACGGCCAGGCCTCCGCCTTCGTCGGCGGCGACGTGGTCGCCGTTCCCAAGGGCAGCAAGCACGAAAAGATCGCGCGCGACTTCATCAAGTGGGAGCTGACCGACGAGGCCCAGCTCGAGGGATTGGCCAAGAACAACATCCTGCCCTCGCGCACCGATCTCGCCGACAACAAATACTTCCAGGCCGACCCGCGCATCATCACCACCGCGAAGGCGGTGGGCATCGGCTATGTGCCGTGGGTGTTCCACTTCAACGACATGGTCAACAGCGACGCGAGCCCGTGGATTCAGATGCTGCAGACCGCCATCTTCGACGGCAAGGTCGACGAGGCGATCGCCACGGCCAAGGCCAAGATGAAGGAAATCGCGTCGGAATAGCGTAATCTGTTCGGCGGGACGCGGCGATTGCGCCGCGTCCCATCCTTCGCACGCGCCGGGTTCTCCCCGATGAGGAGCGCCGCCAAGCCGATCCGTTCCCGCTGCGCCGGGCTGATCTACGTCGCCCCGGCGCTACTGTTCGTCATCTTGTTCGTGATCTATCCGCTCGCGCGCCTGGTCGGACTTTCGCTGACGAGCAGCTCGCTGCTGGGCGGCAGCAAGTTCATCGGCCTCACCAATTATGTCCGCGCCTTCGACGATCCGGTGTTCTGGCAGGCGCTGTGGTTCACGGTGAGATATACGCTCTACATCACGCCGATCCTGATGATCCTCGGTTTCGCCTTCGCCCTGCTGACGGCGGCGAATTCGCCGCTTTCCCGCTTCGCGCGCTCGGCGATCTTCCTGCCGGTGGTGGTCGGGCTCGCCAGCTCGAGTCTGCTCTGGTTCTGGCTGCTCGACGAGCAGGTGGGGCTGATCAACCGGGTGCTGCTCGATCTGGGCCTGATCGCCCACCCGATCGTGTGGTGGATCGATCCCGGCCTCGGCCTGTGGGGCGTGATCATCTCGATCGTGTGGAAGGTGGTCGGATTCGGCACGATCATCTTCGTCGCCGCGATCCAAGGCATCGACGCGGAGACGCTGGACGCCGCGATGATCGACGGTGCCGGCTACTGGGAGCGGGTATGGCGGATCGTCCTGCCGCTGTCGGCGCGCTCGATCCTGCTCACTACGCTGGTCAGCGCGATCGGCTCGATGCTCGCCTTCGACCAGTTCTACATCATGACCGCGGGCGGGCCGCGCAGCCAGACCTTCACCTCGGTCTATTGGATGTACCAGAACTCGTTCATCTATTTCAAACTCGGCTACGGCGCGGCGCTCGCCATCGTCACGGTGGTGATCATCTTCCTGGGCGTGACCGCGCAGATACTGCTTACCCGGCGCGGAGCGCGGACGTGAACGCGCCGGCCCAGGCGGGAGCGATCGCCGGGCGGGGACCGCTCGGACTGACCGGCGGACCCGCGCGGCCCGGGCCCGCGCGTGTGCGCGCGGCGGTCCCGGGGGCGTCGAAGCGGACCGCCTATCTTCTCGGCGCGATCCTGCTCGCCGTCGGGCTGCTGATGCTGTTTCCGGTCGTCATGTCGTTTCTGAGCTCGATCAAGCCGCCCACCGAGGCCTCGGCCGCGCCGCCCACCTATCTCCCCCACAGCTTGAGCCTCGCCAACTATGTGAAGGTCTTCTCCTACCAGGCCGGCCTGGCGACCTACGTGTTCAACAGCCTCGCGGTCGCCGCGCTCACCATCTTGTTCTGCCTGGTCCTAGCCATTCCCGCGGGCTACGGGCTCGCGCGCCTCTACGTGCCCGGGCGCGAGTTGCTGTTTCTGGTGCTGCTGCTGCCGTTGATGATTCCCTACCAGGCGCTGCTCACGCCGCTCTACCTGGCCTTCTCGAAGATGGGCCTGGCCAACACCTATGTCGGGCTGGCGATCGTGCACACGATTCTCCAGCTGCCGTTCAGCGTCTATCTGCTGCGGCAGAACTTCGAGGCCGTGCCGCGCGACCTCGAGGAGGCGGCGAAGATGGACGGATGCGGCGATCTGGCCATCCTCTGGTCGGTGTTCCTGCCCGCCGTGCGGCCGGGCATCGTCACCGTGGTGCTGTTCGCCTTCATCGCCTCGTGGAACGAGTTCATCGCGGCGCTGATCTTCATGAATCGCGAGACGATGTTCACGGTGCCGATCATGCTGGTCGGCGTGCGCCTGGGCCATTACGGGGCGATCGACTGGGGCGCGCTGGAGGCCGGCGTGGTGATCTCGGTCATTCCCTGTTTCGCGATCTACGCACTGCTCCAGCGCTACTATGTGTCGGGCCTGCTCAGCGGGGCGGTGAAATGAGGCGGGGCACGCACGCGCCGGAACGGGAGGAAGGTTTGTGATGGATGCAATTCCGCAAGCGCGCCCGGAAGAGTCCGGCGGGCGGAGCCTGCCGGTTGTGTTCACCTCGGTCGAGTTCCGCGACCGGTTCTGGCGTCCGCGTCAGGAATCGGTACGCGCGCGCACGGTGCCGATCCTGCTCGAACGCAGCGAATCGGCGGGAATGATCGAGGCGCTCGACGTCGACACCCCGCCCCCGCCGCTGCGCATACCGATCGGCCGCTGGGGCGGCACCACCCAGATGTTCTGGGATTCCGACCTCGGCAAATGGATCGAGGCGGCGTCCTACACGCTGGCGGTGAAGCGCGATCCGGCGCTGGAGGCGCGAATCGACGACATCGCCGAGCGCTACCGCAAGGCGCAGCGGCCCGACGGCTATATGAACGCCTACTTCATCCGCCGCGCGCCCGAGAAGCGCTGGACCAATCTGCGCGACTGGCACGAGCTATATTGCGCCGGGCACCTGATCGAGGGCGCGGTCGCCTATTTCCAGGCGACCGGGAAGCGGGTGCTGCTCGACGCGCTGATCCGCTATGTCGACCATATCGCCGCCACCTTCGGCACCGGGCCCGGGCAGAAGCGCGGCTATTGCGGGCACGAGGAGATCGAGCTCGCCCTGGTCAAGCTCTATCGCGTGACCGGGGAGCGCAAGCATCTCGAACTGGCCCGCTACTTCATCGACGAGCGCGGCCGCCAGCCGCACTATTTCGACTTCGAGGCCCGCGCCCGCGGCGACGATCCCGCCAACTTCGCCTTCCGCACCTATGAATACAACCAGTCGTACAAGCCGGTGCGCGAGCAGGATCGCGTGGTGGGCCACGCGGTGCGCGCGATGTACCTGCTCAGCGGCATGGCCGACATCGCCGGCGCTTATGGCGACGAGGGGCTGCGGCTCGCCTGCGAGCGGATGTGGAACGACCTCACCGGCAAGAATCTGTATCTCACCGGCGGACTCGGCCCATCGAAGGCCAACGAAGGCTTCACCTTCGACTACGATCTGCCCAACGACACCGCCTACGCGGAGACTTGCGCTTCGGTGGGGCTGATATTCTGGGCGCATCGCATGCTTCACATCGACTGCGACGGACGCTATGCCGACGTGATGGAGCGCGCGCTCTACAACGGCGCGGCCAGCGGGCTTTCGCTCGCCGGCGACCGGTTCTTCTACGAGAACCCGCTGGAGAGCCACGGCGATCACCATCGCTGGGAGTGGCATGTCTGCCCCTGCTGCCCGCCGAACATCGCCCGCCTGGTGGCCTCGCTCGGCCGCTATCTCTGCTCGTCGAGCGATACCGAGGCCGCCATTCATCTCTACGCCTCCTCGGTCACGCGGCTCGCGCTGGGCGGGCGCAAGGTCACGTTGCGCCAGGAGACGGAATATCCGTGGGAGGGTACAGTCGCGGTGCATGTCGAGGCGGACGCGCCGGGACGCTTCGTGCTCAAGCTGCGCGTTCCCGGCTGGTGCCGCGCCTGGTCGGCAACGGTCAACGGCGCGGCCCTGGACCGGCCGACGGTCGAACGTGGATACCTGCGCATCGAGCGCGAATGGAAGTCGGGAGACGTCGTGCGCCTCCAGCTCGCCATGCCGGTCGAGCGCGTCTACGCCAACCCCCGCGTGGCCGAGGATGCCGGCCGAGTCGCGCTGATGCGCGGACCGATCGTCTATTGCCTGGAAGCCGCCGACAATTCCGTGCCGCTGCACCGGATCGCGCTGCCGCGGACGGCCAAGCTCGAGGCGAGATACGATGCCGGCCTGCTGGGCGGCGTCGGCACCGTCGTCGGCGAGGCGATGGCGGCGAGCGAGGAGGGCTGGGACGCGTCCTTGTACCGGACCGACCGGCCGCCGCCCGTGCCGGTGCGCGTCGCGGCCGTGCCCTATTGCGTCTGGGACAATCGGACGCCCGGAGCGATGGCCGTGTGGCTGCGCGAGGCCTGAGGCGGGGGCAGGTTCCGAACATGGCCAAAGTGCGCCTCGAAGGCCTGACCAAGACATTCGGCGTCGTGCTGCCGCCGGCGGTCGACCATGTCGATCTCGACATCGACGATGGCGAGTTCATGGTCCTCCTCGGCCCTTCCGGCTGCGGCAAATCGACCACGCTGCGCATGATCGCGGGGCTGGAAGCGATCACCTCGGGCACGGTCTCGGTCGATGGGCGCGTGGTCAACGACGTGCCCGCCAAGGACCGCGACATGGCGATGGTGTTCCAGTCCTACGCGCTCTATCCGCACATGTCGGTCGAGGACAATCTTGCTTTCGGACTGCGCCGCCGCCGGGTGGCGCCCGCCGAAATCGCGCGGCGCGTGGGCGAGGCCGCGCGCGCGCTCGGCCTGGACGAGCTGCTGCGCCGGCGCCCCGGCGCGCTCTCCGGCGGACAGCGCCAGCGCGTCGCCTTGGGTCGCGCCATCGTGCGCGAGCCGAAGGTCTTTCTGTTCGACGAGCCGCTGTCGAACCTGGACGCCGCGCTGCGCATGG
>JASHSH010000161.1 GCA_030040955.1 Rhodospirillales bacterium | reverse complement strand
GTCGGGTACTGCTTGACGAGGTCGCTCTCGTCGTTGGCGTTGGCGGTCACCGCCAGATGCGGATAGCCGTATTTGGCGAACACCGGCGCGGCGGCGATGTTGAAGCCGGTGCTCCAGGGCGGCAGCACGAAGTCCACCTTGTCCTGGCTCATCAGCTTCTCTTCCAGGCGCAGCATGGTCTCGGCGCTGGACGTGTCGTCGTATTTGGCGACCACCTCGACGGGCAGCTTCTTGCCGTACTTCTTGACCAGGATGCCGCCGGCCTTGTTCACGTCGTCCACCCAGGTGTCGTAGCCGGGCAGCGTGGTGATGGCGGCGCCTTGGGCGTTCACGCCCGACAGCGAGACCGCGTAGCCGATGCGGATGCTCTTCGGCGCGTCGTCGGCCCGCGCGGCGGTGGCCGCGAACGCGCCGGCGGCGAGAATCGCCGCGGCGGAAACCAGGTATCCCCAACGCTTGCTCATCTGCTCCTCCCTCTTCCCCATGCCCGGCGCTCCGCGCGGCCGGCTGCGCAACCTTACCCTCAGAACGGATACGGATTCGGCTTGTCCTTGATGGTGACCCACTGCCACTGCGCGAATTCCTCCCAGTTGGCCGGGCCGCCGATGCGGGTTCCGTTGCCCGACGCACCGGTGCCGCCGAACGGCACATGCGGCTCGTCGGCCACGGTCTGATCGTTGATGTGCAGCAGGCCGGTGCGCAGCCGGTTGCCGATGGCGAGCGCGCGCGCCACGTCCTTCGAGAACACCCCGGCGGAGAGCCCGTATTCGTTGGTGTTGGCGAGCCCGACCGCCTCGTCGTCGGCGCGGAAGGGGGTGATCGCCACCACCGGGCCGAACACCTCCTCGTCGAAGGCGCGCATGCCGGGCTTCACGCCGGTGAGCACTGTCGGGCGGTAAAACGGACCGTCGAAGGTGCCGCCGGCCGCGAGCTTCGCACCCGCCGCCACCGTGTCCTTGACGATGCCATGAATGCGGTCGACCTGACCGCGGCTGATGATCGGCCCGAGCGCGACCTGGCCCAGCGGATCGCCCACCGGCAGATGCTTGGCCTTGTCGACCAGCTTCTCGGCGAGCTTGTCCGCGATCTTCTCCTGCACGAGCACGCGGCCCGTGGTCATGCAGATCTGGCCCTGGTGGAACCAGGCGCCGAACGCGATGGCGGAAGCGGCGGGATCGAGCTCGGCGTCCTCGCAGATGATCACCGCGTTCTTGCCGCCGAGTTCGAGCTGCACCTTCTTCAAATGGCGCCCGGCGAGTTCGCCGATGCGCCGCCCGACATGGCTCGATCCGGTGAAGGCGACCATGGCGATATCGGGATCGGTGCAGATCGCCTCGCCGGCCTCGGCGCCGCCGGGCAGCACCTGGAGCACGCCCTTGGGCAGGCCCGCCTCCTCGAAGATGCGCGCGACGATGAACCCGCCGGAGAGCGGCGTGCGCGGATCGGGCTTCAGCACCACCGCGTTGCCGATGGCGAGCGCGGGCGCGACCGCGCGCGTCGAAAGAATCAGCGGGAAGTTGAACGGCGAGATGATGCCGATCACGCCCCTCGGCACGCGCCGCGCGATGCTGATCCGCCCGCCGTCGGAGGGCAGCACGAGGCCCTGCGGCTCGGTGCACAGCGCGGCGGCGCGGTGGATCATCTGGCCGACGAGATAGATCTCGAAGCCGGCCTTGGCCGGGATGCCCCCCGTTTCGCGCGCGATCCAGGGGATCAGCTCGTCCTGGTTCTTCTCCAGCAGGTCGGCGGCCTTGCGCAGGATGGCGGCGCGCTTCTCGTAGGGGGTGGCGGCCCAGCCCGGCTGCGCGGCGCGCGCCTCAAGGGCGGCGGCGCGGATATCGGCGGCGGTGGCGTTGCCGACCCGGGTCAGCACCGCGCCGGTCGCCGGCTCGATCACGTCGATGCCGCCGCCCGCGGGCGAGCGCCATTCGGCGCCGAACACGCGGTCGCGCCATGCGCTCTCGATCATGAATTTCGCGACGGGCGCGTTCATGCGATCCTCCCCAGATCGTTTTGTTGCCAACTATTTTCGCCGAATTACCCCGCCCGCACAACGATTTTGCAACGGCGTCGGTTGCGAGGGGAGAAACGCGAGCCGCTTACGTCCGCGAGCCGAGATCGCGGTCGGCCGCCACGCCTTCGATCAGATGCGTGAGCTCGTCGGTGCGCCTGATGCGCCCGTTCGCGAATTCGAAGAAGGCGTGCACCTGCGCGCGCACGGTTTCGCCCGATTTCTTGCGTGCCTCGACCCGGTGCAGCGTGGCGACGGTGTCGCCGCTCGCCACCACCTTCTCCAGCACCGCCGATCCGCCGGCCAGCACGCCCTTCAGGGCGCGGGCATGCGCGACGAAGCCCGCATGGTCGAGCCGTTTGCCATCGGCGATCTGCACATAGTCGGGCGTGAAGAATTCGCCCACCGTCTCGGCCGGCACGGCGGGGTCGAACAGCGCCGCGAACACGCGGCCGAGATAGGCGCGCGCCTCGGCCTCGGTCAACGCCGGCTCAATTGCATTCGGGCTTGCCCTTGATCGCCTTGAGGAAGGCGATCACGTCCTTGCGCTGCTGCTCGTCGCCGAGCTGGAATGCCATCATGAAGGGCACGTCGTGCCCGTTCACCTTGGCGAGGAACGGCTTCGGCCCGGCGATGTATTCGAACAGATTGTCGTCGGTCCAGGTCAGGCCCTTGTCGTGCGCGCCCTTCATGCCCTCGGAATAGTGGGTGAAGTCGTCGCGGCTGCCGGCGAGGCGGCCATAGACGTCGTGCAGGTTCGGCCCCGTCGGCAGCGAGGGTTGGTCGGCGCGGAACTCGTGGCAGGCATGGCAGAGGAAGCTCACCCGCTTGCCGGGCTTGGCCTCCGCCGGCAGGTCGCAGTCGGCGCGCGCGCTCCCGCCCGCGCAGGCGGCGAGCAGCAGGCCGGCCATCAAGGCTCGGTAGCCGTTCATTCCTTCCCCCCTTACGCCCTTGAACGATTTCAGTGCAGCTTGGGCCGCTTGAGGAACGCCGCGCGGTCGGCGGACGCGAAGATGATGTCGGTCACCTGGCGGCCGCGCGCGATCGAGAGCTTCACCGGGACGCCGGCATCGCCGCTGGCCCACACCGCGCGCCACAATCCGGCGAGGTCGCCGATCTCGGTGTCGCCGACCGCGACGATATGGTCGCCCGGGCGCAGATCCGCCTTCTCCGCCGGGCCGCCGGGCGCGATGTTGCGGATGATCACCACGCCCTGCATCTCGCCGCAATAGATGCCGAGCCAGGGGCGCGGCGGCGTGGGCGAGCGCCCGGTCGCCATCATCGGCTCCAGGATCGGCGGCAGCAGCTCGATCGGCACCACCATGTTCATGTCGGCCTGGCGGCCCTCGCCCTCGGCGCGCTGCACGACAAGAGAGCCGATGCCGACCAGCTTGCCGGCCCCGTCGACCAGCGCGGCGCCGCCCCAGAACGGATGCGCCGGCGCCGTGAACAGCGGCCGCTCGAGCAGATATTCCCAGTAGCCGGCGAACGGGTCGCGGCCGACCACATGCGCCTCCAGCGCGTGGTGGCGTCCGCCCGAGGCGGCGAACAGCACCGGCATGCCGGGGCCGAGCGAGGCGGAATCGCCGATCTCCAGCGCGGGCAGGCGGATACGTCCCAGCGCCTGGACCAGCCCGAAGCCGGTCGCCTGGTCGATGCCGACGACATGCGCGGGCACGCCGCCGCCATCGGCGGTGGTCAGCCACACCGTCTCCGCCTCGGTGATCAGGTAGCCGATGGTGAGCACGAGCCCGTCCTCCCGGATCAGCACGCCGTTGCCGGTGCGCTCGGTGCCGAGGATCGGCGCGGTGAAGGCGTCGGGAGGAATCTGCGCGCGCAGGCCGACCACCGCGCGCAGCGCGTGCAGCAGGTCGAACGGATAGCGTTCGGGCAGCGGCTGAAGCCGCGCGGGGATTTGCCAGTCGGGTTCTTCCATCGGCGCGCCTCGTTCCTCGCTATTCGAGCTCGGCGATGACCTCGACCTCGACGGTCATGTTGCCGGGCAGGCCGCCCACCCCCACCGCCGAGCGCGCATGCCGGCCGCGATCGCCGAGCACCTCGACGAACAGATCGGAGCAGCCGTTGATCACCTTCGGATGGTCGCCGAACTCGGGCACGGAGTTGACCATGCCGAGCAGCTTCACGATCCGCTTGACCTTGTCCAGGCTGCCGGCGGCCTCGCGCAGGGCGGCGAGGAGGCCCAGCCCCGTCAGCCGCGCGTGGCGATACGCGTCCTCGATGCTGACGCCGGCGCCCACCTTGCCGACATGGAAGCCGCCCTCGGGCTTGCGCGGACCCTGGCCGGAAAGGAACACGAGCGAGCCGGTGCGCACATAGGTCACGTAGTTGGCGACCGGCTTCGGTATCTCGGGCAGCACCAGCCCCAGCTCCTTCAACCGCGCTTCCGCCCCTTTCGCCGCCCCACTCATTGCGTCCTCCCTCGCGCCGCGATCGCGTATGTCCGTTCGACCTTGCCGCCGCGCAGCCCGTACGCAAAGTCGTGCAGGTTGCTGACCACGCAGGCATGGTTGGGGATCACCGTCACCCGCTCGCCGATGCGCGGGCCTTGCGTACCCGGCGGAATGCGCAAATTGCCGTGCTCCTCGGAAAGCGCGAAGACGGTGGCGGCCGGATATTCGACGATATGCCCATAGCCTTCGAGCCCGAACAGATCGGAAGACAAGCTTTTGGATCCGGCGTCGATGATCGCGCGGTCGGACGCAGGCCGCGAGACCACGGTGGCGAGGATGGCGAGCGCGCAGTCTTCCCACGCGCAGGCGCCGCGCGCGACCAGCGAACGGTCGTTGTAAATATAGGTGCCGGGCCGATGTTCGGTGACGCCGGCGACCTCGTGCGCGCGCATCAGATCGGGCGTGCCGCCGCTGCTCACCACCTCGACCGCGAGACCGCGCGCGCGGCAGGCGGCGAGCGCGGCCGCGATCCAGGCGGAGACCGCCTCCGTGCCGCCATAGGCGGGATAGGTCATCAGCCCGAGGAAGCGCAGGCCGCGGAGCGAGTCGATGCGCGCAGCGAGCGCCGCCGCCGCCTCGGGCGTGGCCACGCCGCAGCGATGCGCGCCGGTGTCGCATTCGACCAGCACCGGAAGCGTAAGGCCCGCTGCCCGCATCGCCGCCGACAGGCCCTCCGCCACCTCGGCGCTGTCGGCCACCGTGCGGATCGCGCAGCGCCGGGCCAACGCGGCCAGGCGGGCGAGTTTGGCCTCGCCGACGATGTTGTAGGTGATCAGGATGTCGGAGATGCCCGCATCCGCCATCACCTCGGCCTCGCCGAGCTTCTGGCAGGTGATGCCGCGCGCGCCGAGCGCGACCTGGCGGTGCGCGAATTCGGGAATCTTGTGCGTCTTGATATGCGGCCGCAGCGCGAGTCCGTGCGCGTCGGCATAGTCCTGGCAGCGGCGCAGGTTGCGCTCGACCCGGTCGAGGTCGATGACCAGCGCCGGCGTGTCCAGCGCATCGATCGTCGCGGGCGGCTCGGCGGCGAGGACGGTATCCGGCATCGCGTCACGGTGGCTCGGCGGACGCGGCACTGTCCCACGGGCGCCGGGCGATGGCAAGCCGGCGTGGCTCGGCCGCGTGCATGATCGGACACGTCATGGCCGGGCTTGACCCGGCCATCCACGAGAATGAGGCAACGACGCATGGATGCCCGGGTCTCGGGCTGCGCCCGGCCCGGGCGTGACGGGTGAGCGAGCTGGATTCGGTGCGATCGACGTAGGCGGATTGAATCGCGCGCGGGCGGGGCTAGGATGCCGACAACGGGGAGGAGGCCAAGATGGCGCGCAAGACCAAGCTGCGGGTGCTCGTGGTCGGGCTCGGGCATATGGGCATGTCGCATGCGCGCGCCTATGCAAGCATCCCCGGATTCGAGCTCGCCGGCCTGTGCAGCCGCGGCATCGCCTTGCAGGCCGGGATTCCGCCCGAATGGGACAAGGTCCCGCGCTTCGACGACTACTTCGCCGCGCTGGAAGCCGTGAAGCCGGATGTCGTGTCGATCAACACCTGGTCCGACACGCACGCCAAATTCGCGCTCGCCGCCTTCGCCGCCGGCGCGCATGTCTTCGTCGAGAAGCCGATCGCCGAGACCGAGCGCGACGCGCGCCGCGTGGTCGCCGCCGCCAAGGCCGCGCGCCGCAAGCTGGTGATCGGCTACATCCTGCGCGTCCATCCATCCTGGATCCGCCTGGTCGAGCTCGCGCGCACATTGGGCAAGCCGCTGGTGATGCGCATGAACCTGAACCAGCAGTCGATCGGCGAGGCCTGGACCTGGCACAAGAACCTGATGAAGACGCTCTCGCCCATCGTCGATTGCGGCGTGCACTATGTCGACGTGATGTGCCAGATGACGCGGGCGAAGCCGCTGCGCGTGCACGGCATCGGCGCGCGGCTGACCGACGAGGTCGCGCCCGGCATGTACAATTACGGCCAGCTCCAGGTCGAGTTCGACGACGGCTCGGTCGGCTGGTACGAGGCGGCCTGGGGTCCGATGATCTCCGAGGTCGCCTATTTCGTGAAGGACGTGGTCGGGCCGAAGGGATCGGTCAGCATCGTCGCCGCCGAGGAGGAAGCGAGCCGCGCGGGCGGCGCCGACGCCACCACCTCGTCGGACATGGACACGCACACCAAGGCCTCGGCGCTGCGCCTGCACCATTCCCGGCTCAAGCGCGACCAGTCGTTGGCCCGCGCCGACACCGTGATCCGCCTGGCCGACGATCCCGGCCACGACGAACTATGCGAGCGCGAGCAGCGTTTCCTGCTCGACGCGATCCGCCGCGACGTCGATCTTTCCGAGCATATGGCGGACGCGGTCAATTCGCTGCGCATCGTGCTCGCCGCCGACAAGAGCGTGCGCACGGGCAAGATCGTCGCGCTGTACTGACGCCGGGGAGGAGGGACGTGGCCGAGAGGAGCATGGCGCGCAAGGTCATCATCACCTGCGCGGTGACGGGATCGATCCACACGCCGACCATGTCGCCGCACCTGCCGCTGACGCCCGACCAGATCGCGGCCGATGCGGTGGCCGCGGCCGAGGCCGGCGCCGCGGTGCTGCATCTGCACGCGCGCGATCCGAAGGACGGGCGCCCCACGCCCGACCCGGGCGTGTTCATGCAGTTCCTGCCGCGCATCAAGCAGCAGACCGGCGCGGTGATCAACATCACCACCGGCGGCAGCACGGCGATGACGCTGGATCAGCGCCTGGCCGCGCCGCTGCGCGCCCGGCCCGAGCTGTGCTCGCTCAACCTGGGCTCGATGAATTTCGGCATCTTCCCCTCGGCGCGGCGCTACAAGGAATGGAAATACGAGTGGGAGAAGCCGCATCTCGAAGCCTCGCGCGACCTGATCTTCCGCAACACCTTCGCCGACATCGCGCGCATCCTCAGGGAGCTGGGCGAGGGCTGCGGCACGCGCTTCGAGTTCGAATGCTACGATGTCGGCCATCTCTACACCCTCGCCCATTTCGTCGAGGAGGGGCTGGCCAAGCCGCCGCTCTTCGTCCAGATGATCTTCGGCATCCTGGGCGGCATCGGCGCCGAGCTGGATAACCTCATGCACATGAAGCGCGTGGCGGACCGGCTGTTCGGCGCGGACTATCACTGGTCGGTGCTCGGCGCCGGGCGGCACCAGATTCCGTTCTGCGCCCAGGCTCTGCTGATGGGCGGCAATGTGCGCGTCGGCCTCGAGGACAGTCTGTGGATCGGGCCGGGCAAGCTCGCGACGAGCAACGCCGATCAGGTGCGCAAGGTGCGCCGCATCGCCGAGGAGCTGTCGCTCGACATCGCCACGCCCGACGAGGCGCGCGAAATCCTCGACCTCAAGGGGCAGGAGAAAGTGGGGTTTTGACTCTCACTCCCTCCGCTCGATCGTGAATGCGAATTTGCGCCCCTGGCCTCTGCGGAAGGCCTGGTCGATCCACAGCATCGCATAGGGTTCGAGCAGGCGCGCGTTGCGCAGCGGCCCCGCGTCCAGCGCCTCGAAGCCGAGATCGGCGACCAGGCCGAGCACCGCCTTCTTGCGCTCGGCATCGTCGCCGGCGACGAACATCGCCGGCGGGCGCTCGAACTTGCGCGCATCCCCCATCGTCTCCGCGCCAGTCTGGTTGAGAGCCTTGAACACGAAGGCGCCGGTGGCGATCTCCGCCACCATCTCGCCCGCCGAGCTCGAAAAGCCCACCGCCAGCTCCGGCCCGCCCGCGCCCATCGTCAGCGGATTCGAGCAATCGATCACGATCTTGCCGGCGAGATTGCCGAGCCCGCGCACCGCCTCGATGGTCGATTTCCAGGGCAGCGCCAGAATCACCGCCTCGGCATCTGCGGCGGCGGTCACCGGATCGGTCAGCCGCGAGCGGCCCAGGGCGCCATAGCGCGGATCGTTGGCGTTGCGCACGCCCCAGCGCACATTGTGGCCGGCCTTGATCCACGCCTTGCCCAGCGCGGCGCCGACATTGCCCGCGCCGACGATCCCGATGCGCATCCCGCTCTCCCCTCGCTCGCTTGCGCCACCCTAGCCGCGGCCTAGATATCTGTCGATGCCGAGCGGCGCCCGCGCCGCCCGCCGGGCGCGGGCGAAAAGGAGAATGAAATGAACGAGGTGAGGCAGTACGGCATCCGCATCGAGGGGGTGAAATACGGCGTCGGATTCGGCTCGGCGCTGGCCATGGTCATCAGTTACGCGAAGAACCATTCGATCCTGTGGGCGATCGTCCACGGCATCCTGAGCTGGTTCTATGTGATCTACGCCGCCCTGTTCGGAAGCTGAAGCCAACGCCCGCGCGGGGTTGCCGCCCACCCCCCGGGGCGGGGTATACTGGGGCACCATGACGACCGGTTCCACGCACAGATTCTGGCCTCCGCCGGGCACGGCGGAGCAGGCGCGCCGCGCCTGCGACCATGCCGGCTGCGCGCAGGCCGGCGAGTACCGCGCGCCGAAATCGCGCGACAGCCTGCGCGACTACTACTGGTTCTGCCTCGACCATGTGCGCGAGTACAACCGGGGCTGGGATTTCTGCGCCGGCATGTCGACCGCCGAGATCGAGGCGATGGTGCGCGCCGACACCACCTGGCAGCGCGCCTCCTGGCCGCTGGGCCGGCTGGTGGCGGGGCGGCTGTTCCGCTTCGACGGCGAGTGGATCAGGGACAGTTTCGACCATTTCGGCGAGGAGTTCCGCCGCCGCGCCCAGGCGCGCAAGGCCAAGCCTTCGCCCGAGGAAAGCGCGCGGCAGGTGATGGAGATCAGCGGGCCGTTCACGCTCGCTTCGCTCAAGGCCCGCTACCGGGAACTGTGCAAGCGCCATCATCCCGACACGAATGCCGGCGACAAGGCGGCGGAGGAACGCTTCAAGGAGGTCGGGCAGGCCTACCGCACCCTGCTCGCCAGCCTCAGCTATACGTAAAGGGGCGGGCATCCGCGGCGCCCGCCCGCGCATTCGAACCGGAACCTGAACCATCATGACCCAAGCGACGTTCGCACCTCCGCCGGAAGAGCATCCGCTGGACCTGCCCGACATCCAGATCTCGGTGCGCCAGACCTTCGGGCTCGACACCGAGATGATGGTGCCGGCGTTCAGCCGCGGCTCGGTCCATGTGCCCGACCGCGACGACTCGTATTATTTCGACCATGACACGACGATGGCGATCCTGGCCGGCTTCGCCTTCAACCGCCGCGTCATCATCCAGGGCTATCACGGCACCGGGAAGTCGACCCATATCGAGCAGGTGGCGTGCCGGCTGAACTGGCCGTGCATCCGCGTCAATCTCGACAGCCATATCAGCCGGATCGACCTGATCGGCAAGGACGCGATCGTCATCCGTGACGGCATGCAGGTCACCGAGTTCCGCGAGGGGCTGCTGCCCTGGGCGCTCCAGCATCCGACCGCGCTGGTGTTCGACGAATACGATGCCGGCCGGCCGGACGTCATGTTCGTCATCCAGCGCGTGCTCGAGGTCGAGGGCAAGCTCACCCTGCTCGACCAGAGCCGGGTGATCCGGCCGCATCCCTCGTTCCGCCT
>JASHSH010000160.1 GCA_030040955.1 Rhodospirillales bacterium | reverse complement strand
AGCGCCGCCATCTCGAGGAACACGCGCGATTCGCGCGCGAACTCGGCGTGCCGGAGACGGTCGTGATCGAGAACGGCGACATGCTGCGGCTCGCGCCCGGCGCGCCCGAGATCGTCGATCGCGTGCCCACCGGTCGGCTGGGCGTCGACGGGCTGCGGCTGCGGCCGCTCGATTCCTCGGTGTTCCAGGCGCGACGGAGGATGGCGCGCGACGGGGGCGCCGTGGTGACGCTGGTGCTGGACGCGGGCGGGCGGATGGTCGCGCCGCCCCAAGTGGCCGCGCTCGGCCTGGTCGACGGCGCCGACGACGATGCGACCCGCGCCGCGTTGGTCACGGCGGTGCGCGAGGCGATCGAGGGCATGGCGCCGGAATCGCTGCGCGACGACGAGACCGTGCGCGAGGCCGCCCGGCTCAGCGTGCGGCGTCATCTCGGCGCCGAGATGGGCAAGCGCCCGCGCACCGAGGTGCATCTGGTGCGGGTGTAGCCCAGGGGACCCACCTCGGCTATGGTCGGCGCATGATCGGCAGGCTCAATCACGTCGCCATCGCGGTGCCGGACCTCGACGCGGCCGCCGCGATCTATCGCGGCATCTTGGGCGCCAAGGTATCGACTCCGGTCCTGATGCCGGAGCAGGGGGTGACCATCGTCTTCGTCGAGCTGCCCAACGCGAAGATCGAACTGGTCCATCCGCTCGGCGAGGATTCGCCGGTGGCCGGCTTTCTGGCGCGCAATCCGGCCGGCGGCATCCACCATCTCTGCTTCGAGGTCGACGACATATTGGCGGCGCGCGAGAGGTTGCGCGCGGCCAAGGCGCGCATTGTGGGCAGCGGCGAGCCGACCATCGGCGCGCACGGCAAGCCCGTGCTGTTCCTCCATCCCAAGGATTTCGCCGGCACCCTGATCGAGATCGAGCAGGCATGAGCTATTGCGACGTCGCCCGCGGTCATCCGATCCACGGGCCATATCACGACACGGAATACGGGCTGCCGATGACCGACGAGGCGGCGCTGTTCGAGCGTCTGTGCCTCGAAATCTTCCAGGCCGGCCTCTCCTGGCTGGTGGTGCTGCGCAAGCGCCCCGCGCTGATCAAGGCCTTCTCGGGATTCGATCCGGACAAGATCGCGCGCTACCGGGAAAAGCGGATCGCGCGGCTGATGGCCGACGAAGGAATCATCCGCAACCGCGCCAAGATTCTCGCGATCATCGAGAACGCGCGCCGCCTCAAGGTTCTGCGCGGCGAGTTCGGCTCGTTCGCGGGCTGGATCGCCGCGCATCATCCCCTGAGCAAGGACGAATGGGTCAAGCTGTTCCGCAAGACCTTCGTCTTCACCGGCCCCGAAGTGGTCAACGAGTTCCTGATGAGCATCGCGTATTTGCCCGGCGCGCACAGCGCGGACTGTCCGGTGCAGAAGCGGATCGACAGGCTGAATCCGCCCTATCGGGAAGCGGGGGCCCGGAAATAACAATGGCAAGGCCAGGCGGCCTTGCCATTGTCCCTCTCACCTCGAGGTTACGTCCCTCAAGGCCCCTCCCTAAACTCGGGCATCCCTCAGCGGGTTCTTATGGCCCCTTCTTGGACGGGAAATCTACGCAATTTCCTTCCGCGAGTCACCCAAAATATTCTTGAATATTACGTGGCGAATGGCCGCATTGGGCCTCTACCGGAGCTTGCGAAGGCATGGCGGCTTTGGCACGCTGAACCGGTGGAATCGAGGGTGACCGCGTGAAATTGATGGTTTCGGCGGGATTGGCGCTGTTCCTGGTCTCCGGCGGGGCGGGCGCCGATCAGGTGAGCGTGGGCCAGGCAGGCGGTTCGATCAGCCGTACCGACTGCCAGGCCTTGGCGACCAATCACACGCCGGCGGGGGTCGAATATCAGCCCGGGGTGGATGTGCACGGCCATGCGGTCGCCCCGGCCGACCTGCCCGGCGGCTTCACGTACAACCTGCCGGCCAAGGTCGAGTTCGACATCGTGGTAAACCCGATCAATTACGGCCAGCGCACGCTGCTCCAGCAGCAGATCGCCGCCGCCCAGGCCAAGCTCGCCCAAAATCCCTCCGACACGGCCAGTCAGCAGCAGCTCGCCCAGGCGCAAGGTCAGCTCGCCGCCATCTCCGGACGGTTCGACAACACCGCCATGCCGGTCGGCCATGTGAGCATCGACACCAAGACCGGAGAGGCCACGCTGAACGGCCAGCCGCTGATCGGCAGCCAGGCGCAGATTCTTACGGATTTGTGCCGCAAATCAGGGTACTAGAACCCACGCCGTTTCCTTGTTCCGGGCCATCCCATCTGCTAGTTTGGCGCTGCGGATTTGAGCCCGTTTTCCCGGGCCGCCGTCCCCCACCACAGCCTCCGCCGAGACCGACGACTTGACCACCGCAACGCCGCCGCCGCCGCCCTCGTTCGACATCACGCCGGTGACGATCGAGGAGGAGATGAAGCGCTCCTACCTCGATTATGCGATGAGCGTGATCGTGGCGCGCGCGCTGCCCGACGTGCGCGACGGGTTGAAGCCGGTGCACCGCCGCATCCTCTACTCCATGAAGGTGAACGGCCAGGACCACACCAAGCCGCCGCGCAAGTCGGCGGTCATCGTCGGCGAGGTGATGGGCAAATACCATCCGCACGGCGACGCCGCCATCTACGACGCGATGGTCCGTCTGGCGCAGACCTTCTCGATGCGGCTGCCGCTGATCGACGGGCAGGGTAATTTCGGCTCGATGGACGGCGATCCGCCGGCGGCCTTCCGCTATACCGAGGCGCGGCTGGCCCGCGCGGCGACCGCTCTGCTCGACGACATCGACAAGGACACGGTCGATTTCCAGCCGAACTACGACGACACCACCAGCGAGCCGGTGGTGCTGCCGGCCCGCATCCCCAATCTGCTGGTGAACGGGGCGGGCGGCATCGCGGTCGGCATGGCGACCAACATCCCGCCGCACAATCTGGGCGAGGTGATCGACGCCTGCCTGGCGTTGATCGACCGTCCCGAGATGGATTCGCTCGCGCTGCTCGACCTCGTGCCGGGGCCGGATTTCCCCACCGGCGGCATCGTGCTCGGGCGCGCCGGCGTCCGCGCGGCCTACGCGACCGGGCGGGGCACCATCGTGCTGCGCGCGCGCTGCTCGATCGAGGAGCTGCGCAAGGACCGCACCGCGATCGTGGTCACCGAGATTCCCTACCAGGTGAACAAGGCGCGCATGCTCGAGCACATGGCCGAGCTGGTGCGCGACAAGCGCATCGAGGGCATCGCCGACCTGCGCGACGAATCCGACCGCGAGGGACTGCGCGTGGTGGTCGAGCTGAAGCGCGACGCGATCCCGGACGTGGTGCTCAACCAGCTCTACAAGTTCACCGCGTTGCAGACGAATGTCGGCGTGATCGCGCTGGCGCTGAACGGCGGGCGGCCGCAGTTGCTGAATCTGAAGGAGACGCTCGCCGCCTTCATCGCCTTCCGCGAGGAGGTGATCACCCGCCGCACCGTGTTCGAACTGCGCGAGGCGCGCAACAGGCTACATGTCCTGGCGGGCCTCGCCATCGCGGTGGCCAATATCGACGCGGTGATCGCGCTGATCCGCGCCGCGCCCGACGCCAACGCGGCGAAGGACGCGCTGATGGGCCGCGACTGGCTGGTCGGGGACGTGCAGGCCATGATCGACCTGCTCGACGAGCCGGGTCACAAGATCGTCGATGGCCGCTACCGGCTGTCGGAAGCGCAGGCCAAGGCGATCCTGGAGCTGCGGCTGCAGCGCCTGACCGGGCTGGAGCGCGGCAAGATCCAGGACGAAATGGCCGAGATCGCCGGCCGCATCCGCGAATACCTCCTCGTGCTCAGCTCGCGCGAAAAGCTCTACGGCATCCTGCGCGCCGAGCTGGTCGAGATGAAAGAGCAGTACGCGACGCCCAGGCGCACCTCGATCCAGGAGGAGGAATTCGAATCCGACATCGAGGACCTGATCGCGCGCGAGGACATGGTGGTGACGGTGACCAACACCGGCTACATCAAGCGCGTCGCGCTGTCCGAATACCGCACCCAGAGGCGCGGGGGCAAGGGCCGGTCGGGGATGAGCGTGCGCGAGGAGGACTTCGTCACCCAGGTGTTCATCGCCAACACCCACACGCCGATCGTGTTCTTTTCCTCGGCCGGCATCGCGTACCAACTCAAGGCCTACCGGCTGCCGCTCGGCAATCCGCAGGCCAAGGGCAAGGCGATGGTGAATCTGCTGCCTCTGAAACAGGGCGAGATCATCACCACCGTCATGCCGCTGCCCGAGAACGAGGCGAGCTGGGCCGATCTGCACGCGATCTTCGTCACCGAGCGCGGCGGG
This sequence comes from Rhodospirillales bacterium, assembly GCA_030040955.1. Lineage (GTDB taxonomy): Bacteria > Pseudomonadota > Alphaproteobacteria > Rhodospirillales > Magnetospirillaceae > JASHSH01. The sequence goes on along the minus strand of JASHSH010000160.1, from coordinate 7,063 downwards.
GTGCGCCGCAATCTGCTCTCCGATTTCACCGACATTCGCACCAATGGCAAGATCGCGATGAAGTTCGAGGGCGAGGACGAAGGCGACCGGCTGATCTCGGTGCAGACTTGCACACCCGGCGACGACGTGCTGCTTGCCACCCGCAACGGCAAATGCATCCGGTTCCAGGTCTCCGACGGCACCGTGCGCGTGTTCAAGGGCCGCGATTCCACCGGCGTGCGCGGGATCAAGCTGGAGGAGGGGGACCGCGTCATCGGCATGTCGATCCTGCGCCACGCCGCGTTCGACGCCGAGCAGCGCGAGGCCTATCTGCGCGGTGACTTGAAGGCCGCCGAGGCCGACAAGATGGCCGCCGAGGAGCAGCACATCCTAACCATCAGCGAGCGCGGCTACGGCAAGCGCACTTCGGCCTACGAGTACCGCATCACCAACCGCGGCGGGCAGGGGATCGCCAACCTGGAGATCACCGAGAAGACCGGGTCGGTGGTCGATTCCTTCGCGGTCGGGGAGGACGACCAGGTCATGCTGGTCACCGATTCCGGGCGGCTGATCCGCATCGGAGTCGACGGGGTGCGCATCGCCGGGCGGCGCACGCAGGGCGTGGTCCTGCTCAAGATCGACGAGGGCGAGCGCGTGGTCTCGGTGGCGCGGCTCGGCGATGTGAACGGGCAGGAGGACGAATCGGGCACGGAGGACGAAGCGGAAGGCCCGGCGTCGTTCGCCGGCGGCAATGGCGAAGAGCCCGAATCCGACGAGACACCGCCCGACGACGTGAATGGCCGTGACGGCGACGGGGAGGACGAAGATGCCTGACCGCATCGGCGTCTATCCGGGCACCTTCGACCCGATCACCAACGGGCATCTGGACATCATCCAGCGCGCCTGCCGGGTCGTCGACCGGCTGATCGTCGCGGTGGCGGTGAACGCGGGCAAGGGACCGCTGTTCAATCTCGACGAGCGCGTGGCGATGGTGCGGGAGGACGTGGCCGAGCTGGGTCCCCCGAACGGCTCGATCATCGAGGTGCGGCCATTCGACTCCCTGCTGGTTCACTTCGCCGCGTCCTGCGGCGCGTCGGTGATCGTGCGCGGCCTGCGCGCGGTGTCGGACTTCGAATACGAATTCCAGATGGCGGGCATGAATACCCGCCTCAACGACCGGATCGAGACGATGTTCCTCATGGCCTCCGAGCACTGCCAGTTCATCTCCTCGCGTTTCGTCAAGGAGATTGGCTTCCTCGGCGGCGACATCTCGTCCTTCGTCTCGCCCAGGGTGCGCGCGCGTCTCGAGCGGCGCTGGGCGGCCTTGGCCAAATCGAAGAAGGGGTGAGCCATGCGCGTGATCCGCAAGCTGCTGGCGGCGATCGGCCTATTCCTCGCGGGAGCGTCCGGCGTCCACGCCGTCGGCCCCGCGGTCAAGGACCCGGAGAACACGCTGATCATGCAGCTGTCGACCGGGCGGGTGGTGATCGAGATGCGGCCCGATCTCGCGCCCCATCACGTCGAGCGCATCAAGCAGCTGGTGCGCGAGAAGTTCTACGACGGCACGCCGTTCCACCGGGTGATCGACGGATTCATGGTGCAGGGCGGCGATCCCACCGGCACCGGCACCGGCGGCTCCGGCCACAAACTCAAGGCCGAGTTCTCCTCGGCGCAGCACGAGCGCGGCACCGTCTCGATGGCGCGCGCCATGGATCCCGACAGCGCGGATTCGCAGTTCTTCATCTGCCTGGCGCCGCAACCCTCGCTCGACGGCAAGTACACGATCTGGGGCCGGGTGGTCTCCGGCATGGAGTATGTCGACAAGATCAAGAAGGGCGATCCCGCGCGCAACGGCATGGTGTTCGATCCGGACCGCATCGTCTGGATGCGTCTGGCGACCGACGTGAAGGATTAAGCCCGCCGGCTTTGCCGCGCGGGTCCGCGGCCGTGCGGGTTGACCCCGGCCGCCTCCCTACCTATGGTGCGCCTGCGCTGGCGAGCCCGTAGCTCAGGTGGTAGAGCACGTGACTTTTAATCATGGGGTCGCGGGTTCGACTCCCGCCGGGCTCACCACTCCGAGGCAGAAAAATGCGAGGGCTCCGGATTGCCGGCGCGCGGCGCCTGGCTAATTGGACATGCTTTCGCTCTTGGCGGGGATAGCGGGATGAACTTGATCCGCTACATCGCGCTGGTTTCAGCGGTGTTTTGTGTAGCGTGTGCGGAGCCTTCCCCGCATGGCGGAGTCGCGAACGTAGCACCGCAATGCCGCGACGGCGGAGCCGCAAAATTGTTGGCTGGTATCCAGGAATATAACAGCGGTCAGTTCGAGCGTGCCTTCGTCGATCTCAAGGTCGCCGCCGACTGCGGCAATTCGGACGGTCAGGTCAATCTTGGATACATGTACGCGCGCGGGCAAGCCACGCCCGTGGATCAGGCCGAGGCGCTTCGCCTGTACGCGCTCTCGGCGGCCCAGGGCAACGCCGAAGCAATGAATGCAATCGGATACAAATACAATTTCGGCACGGGCGTAGCGGTCGATCTCGGTAAGGCGATCGAATGGACCTGCAAGGCGGTCCGGCTGGGCAATCCTCGCGCGCTCAACAATCTCGGCTTGGACTACGCGCAAGGGCGCGGTGTCCCTAAGGATATCTCCGTGGCGCAAGATCTCTGGCAACAATCGATCGATCGGGGGCACGCGAGCGCGATGGTCAATCTTGGCGCTTCGCTTTTGCACAGCGAGGACGCCGAGCAGCGACGGAAAGGCGAGGCATTGATCTATAAGGCCGCAAAGACCGGCAATTCCGTTGCCCAGGACATGCTGCGCCGGAACGGATTCACGGGGGCGTTGCCACCGCCCAGAAACGAAGCAGCGATGATGTTTCGAACCGTCCCGGAGCCGCCGGGGCACGCTCCTGCCTGCGACGCGATTTCGAGTCTTTTCTCGCGCCCATCGAGTTCCTGACGGCGGAGTCCTTTTTGGCTCGGCATCGGACTGCCGAACCCGACGGTTGCGCGTTCGCGCCCCTCACATCCCCAAATCGCCCGGCACCGTGCCGGCGGGCAGTTCGGCGATGTGGCGCGCGATCGCGCCGGCAGTGGTGAGCCAGACCACCGGACGGTTCGCCGCCACATGCTTCAACGCCCTGCGCAGGTGGCGCAGCCGGAACGGCTGGCCGACGATATAAGGGTGCAGCGCGATGCCCATCACTAGCGGCTGGCGCTCGCATTGCTCAATCATCTCGTCGAACTGGTCGACGATCATGTCGGCGAATTCCGCCGCACCCGCCTTGCGCACCACGATGGCGGGGATGTCGTTGACTTCTTGCGGATAGGGAACCGAGAGGATCGGCCGGCTGCGCGTACGCATCCATACCGGCTGGTCGTCGTGGCACCAGTCGAGCAGGTAGGAATAGCCTTCGTCGACCAGCAGGTCGGGAGTCGCCATGCTCTCCGATATCCAGGGGCTCAACCAGCCGGCGGGCCGATGCCCGAAGGTGCGCTCCAGCGTTTCGGTCGCGCGGCGGATCAAATCCGCCTCCTCGGTCTCGTCGAGCGTGCCCTGGCGTTCGGAATTGGTGAGGCCGTGGCCGACGATCTCGTCGCCGCGCGCGGCGAAAGCGTGCGGAAGCTCGGGGCAGTATTCGCATACCGCGGCATTGACCAGCACCGAGCAGGGAAGGCGCAAGGAGTCGAGTAGATCACGCAGGCGCCAGGCGCCGATTCGGTTGCCCCAATCGCGCCAGGAATAGTTCAGCACGTCGGGCTGCGGCCCCGGATGGGTCAATTCCGCGCCCAGCCCCTCGCCGAAGGCGAAATGCTCGAGATTGAGGCCGACATAGACGGCGAGCCGCGCGCCGTCCGGCCAGTCATAGACCGGCCGGTCTCGCAGCGAATGATAGTCGTAGCGACCGTGCGCGGGCAGGGCCATGGGGAAACGTCGCCGTCAGGCGATGAGCTTGCCCCCGACCACCACCAGAGTCGAGGCCAGAATCGGCCGCAGCAGCGTATCGGGCACCCGCGCGGCGACCACGCTGCCGATGACGATGCCCGGCAGCGATCCGACCAACAGCGAGCCGAGTAGCCCGAAATTCACATCCCCCAGATACCAGTGCCCGGCGCCGGCAAGCAGGGTGAGCGGCACCGCGTGCGCGATGTCGGAGCCCACGATCCGCACGGTGGGAAACTTGGGATAGAGAATGAACAGCACGGTGACGCCGATCGCTCCCGCGCCGACCGAGGAGAGCGAGACCAGGACGCCCATGGTGGCGCCGAGCACTATGGTGAGCAGCGTGGTCCGCGCCTCGGTCATCTTGCCTTGGCGCGCCGACACGTAGCGCAACAGCGTCTTGCGGAACATCAGCGAGATCGCGGTAATGATCACGGCGACGCCGACCATGGGTGAGATGAAGTCCGCCTTCGCATGCCCCGGCGGAAGGAGCTGCGAAAGGAACAGGATGGTGATCGCGGTGGCGGGGACGCTGCCGGCGGCCAGGCGGCCGACCACCCGCCAGTCGATGTTGCGGTTCCATCCGTGAACCGCGGTGCCAGCGGTCTTGGTGGCGGCCGCGTAGAGCAGGTCGGTGCCGACGGCGGTCGCCGGGTGGATGCCGAACAGCAGTATCAGCAGCGGGGTCATCAGCGACCCGCCGCCCACCCCGGTCAGTCCCACCAGCAGGCCGACCGCGAAGCCCGACAGCGAATAGAGAGGCTGTATGGCGTGAAACAGACTCATTCCGCGACCGTTCGGACCCTTCGGCGATGTGGCTAGGCGGACCAGACAAACATGCGCGGGCGCGGAAAGTCAAACGAATTTACACGATGTACGCATGTAAGTATCCTGTATTGTACTCTAAATGGCTGCTAATTGGCGATCGTAGCTGACGCACTTGTCGGGCGCTGGTCGAGCCGCGGCCCGGATGGTACATCCGGGGCAAGGCCAGCAGGGAGGAACGAATGGCCCGGCGCATCATCATCGACACGGATCCTGGCCAGGACGACGCCGTCGCGATCCTGCTCGCGCTCGGCTCGCGCGACGAGCTTGAGGTGGCAAGCATCGTCGCCGTGGCGGGGAACGTGCCTCTCGCGCTCACCCAGAAGAACGTGCGCCGCGTCTGCGAGGTGGCGGGACGCGCCGACATCCCCGTCTATGCCGGCAGCGTGCGGCCCATGGTGCGGCAGCTGGTCACGGCGGAATATGTCCATGGCGAGACCGGGCTGGACGGCTCGAACCTGCCCGAGCCGAAGATGGCCTTGCAGCCCCAGCACGGGGTGGACCATCTGGTCGACATATTGCGCGCTGAGCCCGCCGGCAGCATTACGCTCTGCACGCTGGGCCCGCTCACCAATGTCGCGCTCGCGCTGGTGAAGGCGCCCGACATCGCGCCGCGCGTGCGCGAACTCGTGATGATGGGCGGCGCCTATTTCGAGGGCGGCAACATTACGCCCACCGCCGAGTTCAACATCTATGTCGATCCGCAGGCCGCCGACATCGTCATGCGCAGCGGCATTCCGATCACCATGATGAGCCTCGACGTCACCCACAAGGTGCTCAGCACGCGCGAACGCGTCGAGGCGATGCGCGCGATCGGCAACCGCTGCGGGGTCACCGTCGCCAACATGCTGACCTTCTCGGAGAAGTTCGACCGCAACAAATACGGCACCAAGGGCGCGCCGCTTCACGATCCGACGGTGATCGCATATCTGCTGCGGCCCGAGCTGTTCCAGGGCCGCAAGTGCAACCTCACCGTCGAGATTTCGAGCGAGCTGACGATGGGCATGACGGTGGTGGATTGGTGGGGCGTCACCAGGCGCCCGGCCAATGTGTTCGCCGTCAACGCGGCGGACGCCGACGGGATGTATCGATTGCTGAACGAACGACTGGCCCGGCTGCCCTGAACCGGCTCAGGCCGCCCGGACGGGGATCGGGCAGGCGACGCCGGTGCCGGCGAGCCCGCAATAGCCGCTCGGGTTCTTGGCCAGATATTGCTGGTGATAGTCCTCGGCGTAGTAGAATTCCGGTGCGTCGGCGATCTCGGTGGTCACGGCCGGAAAGCCGGCGGCGCGCAGCGACTTCTCGAACAGCGTGCGCGATGCCTCGGCCTCGCGCATCTGCACCGGCGTGTAGACGTAGATTGCCGAGCGGTACTGCGTGCCCACGTCGTTGCCCTGGCGCATGCCCTGAGTCGGGTCGTGATTGTCCCAGAACATCTTCAGCAAGGCGGAGTAGGGCAGCAGCATCGGATCGTAGACGACCAGCACCACCTCGGCATGGCCGGTGCGGCCCGAGCAGACTTCCTTGTAGTTCGGGTTGGGCGTGAGGCCGCCCGCGTATCCGACGGCGGTGGTGAACACGCCCATCTTGGTCCAGAACAGACGCTCGGCGCCCCAGAAGCAGCCCATGCCGAACAGCGCCTGGTGCAGTCCCACCGGGAACGGCGGCTTCAAGGGCCGCCGATTCACGAAATGCCGGTCGGGGACCAGCATCTTCTCCTTGCGCCCGGGCAGCGCGTCGGCGGCCGACGGGATCGCGAGCTTGCTTTGCGGCTGGGCGCCCATGGTCAAACCTCCCCGACCAGTCGGCATATTTTAACTCCCGCCGCGAGGCGCGGGCAATCGTCCGCCGGCCCTGGAAATCAGCATTTCGCGCACGGCATCGAGCGCGCGCCCGACCGCGGGACGGCGATAGTCCCAAATCGGGTCCGGCTCGGGCGGATTGATCACCATCGTCGCATTGGCCTCGAACAAAAGCAGATTCCCGTCGGCGGCCAAGCCGAAATCGACGCCGCCATAGTCGAGGCCCAATCGATTCGCTACCAGTTCCAGCGCGGACATCGCCCGGGCGCCCAGAACCGCCCGCATATCGTTCAGGTAAACCGCCTCCTCCGCGCGGTGCGCCTGGCTCTCCGCCATCGCGGAAGTGAAGTAGTGCACCTTCCATTGCCCGGCGGCGGCGAGGTGGATGGGATAGAGACGCCCGCCGAGCATCATCGCCCGGTACTTGCGCGCGAGCCCGTCGCCTCCGCGCGCGTCGAGGAACTCGATCGCCGCGATGTCGCGGCCGGGAATGGATGCCACCGCCCGTCCC
>JASHSH010000159.1 GCA_030040955.1 Rhodospirillales bacterium | reverse complement strand
AGAGTCAAGATGAGCGCCCCCAACTACGTACGCTGGTTCAAGGATCTGCGCGTCAACGACGTGGCCCTCGTGGGGGGCAAGAACTCGTCGCTCGGCGAGCTCTACACCGCCTTCCCGCCGGGCACCGTCAAGGTGCCCAACGGCTTCGCCCTGGTCGCGCAGAGCTATCGCGACGCGCTGACCAAGGCAGGCGCCTGGGACCGCCTGCATGCGCTGCTCGACGATCTGGATAAGTCGAACGTCCAGCAGCTCGCCGAGCGCGCGTCCAAGGCCCGCGATCTGGTGTACTCCGCCACCGGCACCGAATGGCTGCGCCAGGAGATCGTCGACGCCTACCATGCGCTCGAGGCGCAGTACGGCAAGAACGTCGCGGTCGCGGTGCGCAGCTCGGCCACCGCCGAGGATCTGCCCAACGCGAGCTTCGCCGGCCAGCACGACAGCTACCTGCACGTGGTCGGCGACGAGGACGTGGTCGAGGCCTGCCGCAACTGCTTCGCGTCGCTGTTCACCGACCGCGCCATCTCGTACCGCATCGACAACGGCTTCGACCATTTCAAGGTCGCCTTGTCGGTCGGCGTGATGAAGATGGTGCGCTCCGATCTGGCCGCCTCCGGCGTGATCTTCACCATCGACACCGAATCGGGCTTCCCGGACGTGGTGTTCATCACCGGCTCGTACGGGCTCGGCGAGAACATCGTGCAGGGCCGGGTCGATCCCGACGAGTTCTACGTCCATAAACCCACGCTGGCGAAGGGCTTCCGCTGCGTGCTCAACCGCTCGCTCGGCGGCAAGCAGCTGCGCATGGTCTACCGCCGCGGCCACGGCACGATGAGCACCCGCTCGGTGCCGACCAGGCTCGCCGAGCGCGAGCAGTTCTGCATCACGGACGACGAGGCCCTGGCGCTCGCCCAGTGCGCGGTCGAGATCGAGAAGCACTACTCGGCCAATGCCGGCCGGCCAATGCCGATGGACATCGAATGGGCCAAGGACGGCGAGGACGGACAGCTCTACATCGTGCAGGCCCGGCCCGAAACGGTGGCCTCGCGCCGCTCGGTCGACTCGGTCGAGCGCTTCACCCTGACCGAGACCGGCAAGACCCTGGTGGCGGGCCGCGCCATCGGCGAGAAGATCGCCGCCGGGCGCGTGCGCGTCATCGACGGGGCCGACGCCGACCTGTCCAGCTTCAAGGCGGGCGAAATCCTGGTCGCCGACACCACCACGCCGGATTGGGAGCCGGTGATGAAGATCGCCGGCGCGATCATCACCAACCGCGGCGGGCGCACCTGTCACGCCGCCATCGTCGCCCGCGAGCTCGGCGTGCCGGCGGTGGTCGGCTGCGGCGACGCGACCGACAAGCTGAAAACCGGCATCGACGTGACCGTGTGCTGCGCCGAGGGCGATGTCGGCAAGGTCTATGCGGGCAAGCTCGCCTACAACGTCGAACAGATCCCGCTCGGCACCCTGCGCAAGCCCAAGACCCACGTGATGGTCAATCTCGGCAACCCCGAGCTCGCCTTCAAGACGGCCATGCTGCCGCACGAGGGCGTCGGGCTCGCCCGCATGGAGTTCGTCATCCAGGAGCATATCGGCATCCATCCGATGGCGTTGCTCCATCCCGACAAGGTGGTGCCGATCAAGCAGCGCGAGCTGATCGCGCATCTCACCCGGCACTACGAGCGTCCCGAGGACTTCTTCGTCGAGAAGCTGTCCGAGGGAATCGGCACCATCGCCGCCGCCTTCTATCCGAAGCCGGTGATCGTGCGCCTGTCGGACTTCAAGACCAACGAGTATGCGGGGCTGATCGGGGGCGCCGGCTTCGAGCCGAAGGAAAGCAATCCGATGATCGGCTTCCGCGGCGCCTCGCGCTACTCGCACCCGGCCTATGCCGAGGGCTTCGCGCTCGAATGCCGCGCGCTGCGCCGCGTGCGCGATGCGATGGGCCTGGTCAACCTCTACATCATGGTTCCGTTCTGCCGCCGCGAGGAGGAGGCCCGGCGGGTGATCGACACCATGGCCAAGAACGGCCTGGTCCGCGGCGAGAACGGCCTCAAGATCTATGTGATGTGCGAGATCCCGAACAATGTGATCCGGATCGACGCCTTCGCCCAGCTGTTCGACGGCTTCTCGATCGGGTCGAACGACCTCACCCAGCTCACCTTGGGCGTGGACCGCGACTCCGAGATCGTCGCCTTCGACTTCGACGAGCGCGACCCGGGCATGCTCGAGATGCTCAAGCTCGCCATCCAGGGCGCCAAGCGCAACGGACGCCATGTCGGCATCTGCGGCGAGGCGCCGGCGACCTATCCCGAGATCGCCGAATACCTGGTCAAGCAGGGCATCGACTCGATGAGCGTCAACCCCGGCAGCGTGATCAAGACCATCGAGATCGTGAACAAGGCCGAGCAGGAAATGGGCGGTGTCGCGCCCAAGGTGGCGGCGGAGTAGCGGAGACTTTCGCGCCGCGCCGATAGCCCGGCCCCGAGGCCCGCTCCATCCGGAGCGGGCCTCTTCGCATTTTCGGTCGGCTTGGAGAACCGCCGTTCGTCGGCGTCAGGTCGCGCTCTGTCCGCGCGCGCGCAGCGCTTCCATGAGCGAGATCATATTCTTGTAGGCGCTGCTGCCCCTCCGCTTCGACACGGGGTCGGCGGACGGGGACGAATATCCGATGCTTTGCGCCAATTCCTCGGCGCGGGCCTCCAAATGCTTGCGGGCGAGATCGTCGATCTGGAGTATCGCGGCTCCGAACAGCTCATCGATCTCCTCGAGCTCAAGTTGCCCGGCCCGCCAGAGGTAGCCCATCGTTTCGATGAATCCCCACAGCCGCGACACCGGCCAGTATCTTTCGGGCTCCCGCTCCCTGTAGTCGGCGAGGATTTCACTGGCCCTCGTCGCCCGCTGCTCTCTGGTTGCCGTGCCAAGGGGCGGCAGCTGGCCCACGCTCTTGTCCACTTCGGCCGTCAGTTCGTGCAATTGCCGCCGCGCCTCCTCCAATTCCCGACTTTCCCAGCGCGTGTCCAGTTGCAGCAACAGACGGGCCCGCTCGGCCTTCGTTTCCTTGCTCGTCTCCTTGCGGCGATCCTGCAACAGAAGACGCAACTGCCAGATCGCGCCGATGGTGCCCCCCACCGCGGCGATCGCCAGCACGATCTGGGAAACGAAGGACCATTGTTCGAGAGTAAGACCGCACAGGCAGGGCATCGGGCACGGCTCCTCCGGCCATTCCTAATAGTTGTAGATGCGCCGGAAGCGCAAGTCCAGGCGCCGGCCGTCCTTTCACCGCGTCGAATTCAGCAGATGCGCGGGAGTTGCTCGCCGTTGAGCATGTCGACGGCGCGGGCCACGCCCAAGGGTCCGGTGCAGGAGACCTGGCCGGCAGGTCCCTCGCGCACCCATCCGGCAAGCGTCGCGCCCGCCGAGACCGGGTGGCGGCGCAATATGTCGAGCGCGCGCGCGGCATCGGATGGCGCGACGAAGGCGACGAACCGTCCCTCGTTGGCGACGTGGAGCGGGTCGAGGCCGAGCAGCTCGCAGGCGGCGGCGACATCTTCGCGCACCGGAATCGCCGCTTCGTCCAACGCAATCGCGAGGCGCGCGGCCTCGGCGATCTCCACGGATGCCGAAGCCAGGCCGCCGCGGGTGAGGTCGCGCAGGCAGTGAATTTCGATTTCGGCC
>JASHSH010000158.1 GCA_030040955.1 Rhodospirillales bacterium | reverse complement strand
GCGGCGGCGCGCGCGCAGCCCGGCGATCATCACCGCGCGCTCCCCTTTCGCCGCCTCCTCGCGGTAGCGCGCGAGCAAGGCAGGGATGTCGGCGGGATCGTTCTGTCCGTCGCCGTCGAGCGTCGCGATCAGGGGCGCGCGGGCGGCGCGGATGCCGCTGGTCAGCGCAGCGCTCTGCCCGCAGCAAATGCGGTGACGCAGGACGCGCAGGCGCCGGTATCGCGCGCGCGCCTCGGCCAGACGGGCGGGCGTCTCGTCCCGGCTGCCATCGTCGACATAGACGATCCCGAACGCGCAAACCCCCGCCAGCGCGGCTTCGATCTCGGCGAGCAGCGGCAGGATATTGGCGGCCTCGTCGCGCACGGGAACGACGACGGCGAGCTCGATTGGACCGTCCGGCTCCGAACTCATGGCGCCGGAACCTAGCTTGGAATGCGGCCCCGGTCCAAGCGTGCCGCCGTCACGCGATCGCCGGCGCGAGCGTGCCGAGCAGGCTGGCCGCGGCCAGCACCAGGGCGCCGGCGACGATCTCGATGGCCAAGCTGCGGCGCAGGCGCGCGACCGCCTCGCCCTCGCGCGCGGACAGTGACGGAAGCAGGATCAGTCTGTTGACCAGCGCGATGCCGATCATCGACGCGACCAAGGCGAGCTTGGCGAGGAGGACATTTCCGTAGGGCGTCGAGAACAGGCCGGAAAGCGGATCGATCAAGGCAAAGGTGTTCACGCAGCCGCTCGCCAGGATCAGCAGCACCGCGACGGTTCCGTAGGCGGAGAACCGGCGCAAGACCGGCTCGGTGCCCGCCCGGCCGGCCTGCGCGCGCCGGACCAGAAGTGCCAGCGGTATCAGCCCGCCGAGCCAGGCTCCCGCCGCCAGCAGATGGACCATCTGGTTGGCGCGATGGAACAGACCGGGCACGCCCTCGCCCATCGCCGCGTGCCCGGTGAGCGCGAGCGTGGCGAGCAACGGCACCGCGAGGCCCAGCACCGCCCAATGCGGCCCGAGGCGAACCGCCGCGGCCACGGCGAGCGCGCCAAGGATCAGCCGCCACACCCACACCTGGCCGAAGGTGGTCGAGGTCAGCACATCGCCGACCGTGTCGGGATCGACTGCGGCCGACCAATCGTCGGCCATCGCCGCCGCCTCGACGCCGAGCAGCGCGAGCGCCCCGAGCAGGGCGAGGACGGCCGCGCCGATTAGGATGCACCGCAGGACCGGATCGATGGCGGCGGCGGCGGCCCGCTCGGGTGCGAGCAAGCGGAAGCCGCAGCCGCCGAACAGCGCCATCGAAGACGCGAAATTCACCCAGAGCAAGACGGGGATGGCGGCTTCCATTGTCCTTCGGTCACTTGATGGTGAAGGAGAAGTCGCCCTGCGTGCGGTGCGTGTCGACCGAGACCACCTGCCAGTGCAGCTTGTAGACGCCGGCGTCCAGCGGCTGCGGCAGCGTCACCACCACAACCTTGTCGTCGGCGGGATCGAGGGCGATCTTCGCCGGCCCCATATCCATGCCGTCGTCCATCTTGACCTCGACCTTGGAGAACTTGATCTCGATCCCTTCGCTGAAGGTGAGGCGGATGGTGTCGGTCGGCGAGGCGGTGCCGCCCACCGCCGGAAGCGAACTGACCAGATGGGCATGCGCCCAGGCCGTGGCCGGCGCGGTCAGGCCGAGCAGCAGCGCGATCAGGTAGGCGAGCTTGCGCATGGTGGTCTCCCTCAGAACAAAGGTTTGCCGAGCGAATCGGGGAAGATGTCGTCGAGGAACAGATGGAACTGGCCGAGCACGCCTACTCCTTGAAACTCCCTGGTGGCGCCATTGGCGGGTATGGTCATCTCCAGGCCGAACTGCCAAGTATCGCCTTCGTAGAGGAATCCGGGCGCGATCGTCCCGGTGGTCGGCTGATGCACGGGACCGCCCTGGGGGGTGGTGAATGTCATTTCCACCAGCGCGACCGTATTGCCTAGGAAGCCGAGATCGCCGGCCTTCACGTTCTGCTGGAGGTAGGGAAACGAGTATTGCAGCGAGGCGGAGTAGACCAGCGCGTCCGGCGATGAATTGGGCGAGTCCGAGATCTGGTAGCCGAGCTCGCCGGTAACGCCGACGGGACGCAGATAACTGGCTGCCACGCCGCCGAGCCCCTTGCCGACATAAAGCGTGGGCGCGGTGTTGCTCACCGCCGGGATCACGCCCGCATTGATCAGGCTGGTCGAACCGGTGCTGCCGAATTCGCGGATCAGGCCGACCGAGGCCATGAACTCGTCGGACTCGGCGCATAGGAATTCGTCCTTGAGGGTGACGGTGATGTTGTCCCAGCCCTCCTCCGTCACCCCGCCGCTTCGCTGGTCGATATAGTCGCCGTTGATGGCGAAGCCGAAATGCTCGGTGATCGTCTTGTCCCATTCATAGGCATAGTCCAGCGTCTGGCCCCCGCCGGCCGCGGCGGGAATCGATGTGTACTGGATGGTCGGGAAGGAGAATTCATCGCCGACGCCCGGGTCATCCATGATCAGGGTCGCGGGAAACACCCGGTCGCCGCAAACGGCGTGGGCGAGCGCGCCCACGGGCGCGCCGAGGCAGGCGGCGGCCAGGGCCGCCGCAAGGACTAGGATGCGGTTCATTGTCGAGTCTCCGGAAGCTGCGGTTTGCGGGCGGCGCGCCTACTTCATCGAGCCCATATCCATGTCGTCCATGGTTCCCGGACTGCTCGCCGCGCCCGCGGCCGGCTTGACCGTGACCTGCACCGTCACCTCACCCGCATGCTCGAATTTGAGCGTGACCGGGAATGTCTGTCCGACTGCGAGCGGGCGGGCGAGACCCATCAGCATCAGGTGATAGCCGCCCGGCTTGATCATCGCCATGCCATGGGCGGGAATGTCGAGCCCATCGACATCGTGCATGGTGGAGACGCCGTTCGTCGTGACGGTCTGATGCAAGTGCGCCATCGCCGCGACGCTCGTGCTCACGCCGACCAGCCGGTCGGGCTTGTCGCCGTTGTTGTGGATCATCGCATAGACGGCGCCGTTGGTGCCGGAGGTGGCCCGCGCCCAGGCGTCGGATACGGCGATCGAGCCCGCCTTGGCCTCGTCGGCCGCGGCGCGGAGGGCGGGCGTGAAGACAAGCACGAGTCCGGCGAGCAACAGAATGCCGGCCGAACGAATCAATCGAAATGTGCGCATGATGCGCTCCTATGGGTTCCGAGTTGCAATCCGGCGCCCGGGGCGGGCGCCGTCGGTGCCTGACTCAGAACGGAGCGGGCGGGGCGCGCGGCTGCTGGTTGCCGAGGACTGGCCATGCGCGCGATGTCTCCGCGACGATCGGCGCGACGAAGGCCTCAAATTGGTCCGGCGGAGTTGCGACGGCGGCCACGGGGACGACCACGCCGCCGGCGACGAAGGGTGCGCAGCACGGGCAGACGGGAGCTTCGCGATGGGCGGGCGGCGCGACCGGAGCGCCGTCCGGCGAGATCACCCGCATTCCGGCGAGCGTGCAGATGGTGATCGTGCCGTCCGCCGCGCGTTCGATCGGCGGCATCGCGCCCTGGGCGGC
>JASHSH010000157.1 GCA_030040955.1 Rhodospirillales bacterium | reverse complement strand
CCACCACGTCGATACCGCGCGGTTGCCGGTGATGATGCTGACCGCGCGCAAGTCGGTCGAGGACGTGACGCTGGCCCGCAAGCTCGGCGCCAACGACTACATCGCCAAGCCGTTCGAGGTGACCGCCCTGCTTTCGCGCATCAGCGACCTGCTCCGCCGCACCGGCCACGGGATCGTTTAGGGCGCCGCCCGACACGTCCGCTAGGGCGAAGCGGGAAGCCCGGCGATCTCCGCGCGCAGCCGGTCGATCGCGGCGAAAATCTCCTGGCCGGCCCCGCCGGCGCGGTCACCCGCCGCGGCGCAAAGTGTTTCCAATTCCGCCGCGGCCGCGCCAAGTTCCGCATATCCGAGCGTGCCCGATGTCCCGTGCAGCCGGTGAGCGATGCGCTCCACTTCTTCGATCGCCGCTCCCGAGGGCGCGCCGGCCTCGAGCTCGGCGCGCAACTCTTCGAGCCGCGCGCTCTGCTCCCGCGCGCGAGCGGCGAAGGAGCGCAGGATTTGCGCCAGCCGCTCGCTCGGAGAGACGTCATCCTCGGCCACGGACGCGTTCCCAGATGCCGGCGATCCGCTCGCCGAGCTTCATCGGGTCGAACGGCTTCGCGATCACGTCCGCCGCGCCGGCCTGCTTGAAGCGGGCGATCTCCGTCGGCTGCGCCTTGGCGGTCATGAAGATCACCGGCGTCTCGGCCAAGCCGGGCAGCGTGCGCATGGCCCGCAAGGTGGCGGGGCCGTCCATCTCGGGCATCATCACGTCGAGCACCACCAGGTCCGGGCGGTAGGCGGGCGCCATTTCGAGCGCCTCGCGCCCCGATCCGCAGGTCTTGATCTCGAGACCGGGGGTCAGCTCGAGCGCCATGCCCACGACTTCCTGGATGTCCGGTTCGTCGTCGACGAAGAGAATTTTGCGCAGCCGGGGCGCGCTCACGCGGTCGGCTCCCGGGCCGGCTGGGCCGCGTCCCGGCGCTCGGCCACGGCGCGGTCCTCGTGCCACACCGGGAGATCGACGCGGAACACGGCCCCCTGCCCCGGCCGGCTCTCGAACGAGATCGCCCCGCCGTGACGGTCGACGATGCTCTTGGCGATGCTGAGGCCTAGCCCGGTTCCGCCCTTGCGCCGGCTGTCGGATGCATCCGCCTGGGCGAATTTCTGAAAAATGCGGGAATGGAACTCAGCGGGGATTCCCGGGCCGTGATCGCGCACCGAGACCTGGACGGTTTCCGCGCCCCGCTCTATCCCGATAGCGACCGTCTGCCCTACCGGGGAGAATTTCACGGCGTTGGACAGCAGGTTGGTGAACACCTGGGCGAGCCGATCCGGATCCCCGTACACGGTTCCGTCCGCGGCGCCCGCGTCGAGGGTGAGCCGGACGCCGTACTCCTCGGCATAGGCGCGATTGGCCTCGATGCTGTCCTCCACCACGCGCCGGATCGAAAGCGGGGAGAAGCTGAAATCCATCCGTCCCGACTCGATCTTTGCGGTGTCGAGAATGTCGTTGATCAGGCGCACCAAGCGTTCGCTGTTGGCGTGCGCGATGCCGACCAGCCGCTCGGCCTTCTCCGGCAGGGCGCCGACCGCGCCCGCCTCCAGCAAGCCGAGCGCGCCGGCGATCGAGGTGAGCGGCGTGCGCAGCTCGTGGCTCACGATCGAGACGAACTCGTTCTTCAGCCGGTCCACCTCCTTGCGCTCCGATATGTCGCGCACCGCGCCGAGAAACAGACGCCGCCGCTCGAGCCACATTTCGCTGACCGCGATCTCGATGGGGACGATCTTGCCGTCCTTCCGCCGGGCCTCGAGCTCGCGGCGCGTGCCGAGAATCTTGCTTTCGCCGCCGGCGAGGTAGTTACGCAGATAGCCGTCGTGCGCGCTGTGGTAGGGTTCGGGCATCAGCCGGTTGACGTTGCGGCCGACCACCTCCTCGGCGCGATAGCCGAAGATGCGCTCGGCGGCGGGGCTGAAGGACTCGATCAGCCCCGATTCCGCGATGGTGATCAGTCCATCGAGCGCGTTGTCGTAGATCGCGGTCAGCCGCGCCAACCCCTCCCGCGTGCGTTGCTCGGCGAGCTTGCGCTCGGTGATGTCGATGCCGACGCCGATATAGCCGAGCACTTCGTTCTTGTCCCGCAGGGGCGTCACCGACAGCAACACCGGCACGCCCGATCCATCCTTGCGGGTCATCGACCATTCCCGCCGATCCGGCCTGCCCGGACCGGAGGCAACGCGGAAGACTTCGATTCCGGGCTCGACGGTCCGGCCTAGCTCGGCGGAGAGTTCCCGCGCGCGAGCGGCGATCTCGTCGCGGTCGAAGAACAGCAGCGGCGTATGGCTGCCGACCACCTCGCTGGCGGTATAGCCGAGCAGCCGTTCGGCGGCGGCGTTGAAGCGGGTGATCACCGCCTCCATGTTGGTGACGATGATCAACGTGGCCGCCGCATCGAACATGACGCTCTGGAACGCCGTCAGCGCGCGCAGGGTCTGCTCGACTTGCTTGCGCTCGGTGATATCGGTGAGCGTAGTGACGTAATAGCCCTCCGCCGAGTAGGAGTCGCGCACCTCCAGGATCGTCCCGTCGGTGCGCATGAACTCCATCGTCGACTCCTGCCGCGCGCGAAGTTGCGCCATGCGGTTGGTCACGAAGGCTTCCGCGCTCGCCTCGCCGCCGAAGTCGCCGCGCACGGCCATGCGAGTAAGAATCTGAGTAAAGCTCACCCCGGGACGGGCGAGCTCCGGCGGAAATTGAGCGAGCTCCAGATACCGTTGGTTCCAGGCGATCAGACGCAGATCGGCGTCGCACACCCGGACGCCCTGGGTCAGGCAGGCTAGCGTGGCGCTCAATCGCGCCGATCGTGCGGCCAGTTCCGCTTCCGCCTCCCGCCGGCGCACCAGATGCCCCAACGTCACGATGCCGGTCGCGGCGATGGCGAGCAACGCGATCACCAGCGACGCCGTGACGATGCCCAGATTGATCCGGGTCTGCCGTTCGTGGGCCGCCTCGCGGATCGCCAGCAGCGCCCGCTCCTCCGCCACCATCTCGTCGACCACCGCGCGCACCCCGGCCATCGCCTGGCTGCCGATGGCGGCATTGGTCGACTCCGCCTCGGTGGCCTCCGGGGTCGCGCCGCGCAACTCGATCACCGCCATCGAACGCATCATGCGTACCAACGCCAGCTTGCGAAGCGTGGCGATCCGCGCCGTCTGCGCGGGATTGTCGGCGGTCAGCCGTTCCAGCGTATCGATTTCGCCGCCCAGGCTGCCGGCCGCGCGCATATAGTTGTCGAGGCTCGATTCGTCGCCGTTGACGTAGTAGCCGCGCGCTCCCGACTCGGCTTCCTGCACCGTGGAGAACACCAGCCGGATCTGCTCCAGCACCTCGTAGGTGTGATCGACGGGAATATGGGCCGCCGCCGCCGCGCGGGACTCGCGATACACAGCGTAGCCGGTGCTGGCGGCGACCAGAAGCAGGGCCGCGGCCCCAACGATGGCGACGCGGCGCAGCGGTCCCGAGGGAATCCGCGAACCCGGCATGCGGCGATTTCAGCCGATAATGCCGGCCCGGGCAACATACCGGCCCGGCGGCGCCCTCACGGCATCAACTGGCCGCCATTGACTTCGATGATCTGCCCCGTGATGTAGCCGCTCAGCGCGGCGGAGGCGAGGAACAGGTAGGCTCCCACGCATTCCTCGGCCGTTGCCGCGTATCCCATCGGGATGCTGGCCACCATCCCCTTCATCTGCTCCGACGTGCTGTAGCGCTGGTGGAACGGAGTCAGGATGACGCCCGGCGAAACCGCGTTTACCCGGATGCCGAGCTTCACCCATTCCTTGGCGAGACCCCGGGTCAGGGTGCTGACGAACGCCTTCGAGGATGCGTAAAGCGCCGCGCCCGGCCCGCCGCCGTTCCGCGCCGCGATCGAGGTCGTGTTGACGATCGCGCCGCCCCGCTTGCGCAGCCAAGGCAGTGCCGCGCGGCTGGCCCAAAGCACCGATAGCGCGTTGAGATCGACCACGGCGCGATCGTGCGCCTCGTCCGAATCCATCACGAGCCGGCGGCCGAGCAGGCTGCCCGCATTGTTGATCAGCCCGTCGAGCCGGCCGAAATGCCTGGCCGCGCGCTCCACCACGCCAACCGCTTGCGCATGGTCGCCCATGTCTCCCGCGACCAGGAACGCTTTTCCGCCTACCTTCTCGACCGCGCGCGCGACCTTGCGCGCGTCCGACTCGCTTGCATTGTAGTGCACGGCGACCCGGGCCTCCTGCTCGCCGAGCGCGCGGGCGACCGCGGCGCCGATGCCGGTCGATGCCCCGGTTACCAGGAATGCCTTGCCCTTCAGATCGGGAATGCGCAATGCCGCCATGTGGCCCTCGTGAACATTTGAAGGCGCGCATTTTTCCAGACCGCGCGCGGCCCGGCAATCTTGACCGGTGTCGGGAATGGGTTTCACATGGCGCGATGGATCAGGGCCCGTCGCGCGCCGGGCAAGGCCGCTCCGGCCTCGCTCTCGACCTCTATCGCACCATGCGCCGCATCCGCACCTTCGAGGAGCGGGTGGCCGAGCTGTTCGTGCGCCAACAAAGCGCGGGTAGCATGCTCCATCTGTCCATCGGCGAGGAGGGCGCGGCCGCAGGAGTCGGGCGCGCGATGGTCGAGGGCGACAGCTTCACCACGCATCACCGCGGACACGGGGTTTTCCTCGCCCGCGGCGGCGATCCCAACCGGATGATGGCGGAGATCGCGGGCAAGGCGGCCGGTTATTGCGGCGGCAAGGGCGGATCGATGCATATCGCCGACATGGCGCTGGGCCATCTCGGCGCCAACGCGATCGTCGGCGGCGGCATTCCGGCGGTGGTCGGCGCGGGGTTGAGCTATCGCCGCTTGCGCCGGCCGCAGGTCTCGGTCGCCTTCTTCGGCGACGGCGCGATGCAGCAGGGCATCTTGTACGAGAGCATGAACATGGCCGCGCTGTGGCGCCTGCCGGTACTGTTCGTATGCATCAACAACCAATACGGCATGGGCACGCACATCGACCGGGCCAGCGCCAGCGCGGCCTGGGACGAGCGGGCGCGCAGCTTCGGTCTCGCTGCCGCCATGGTCGACGGCGAAGACACGCTCGCCGTCTATGACGCCGCGAGCGCCCTGCTCGCCGGCGCGCGCGACGGCATACCCGGATACCTCGGGGTCTCCTGCTATCGCTTCCATGGCCACGCGCGCATGGACAAGAGTCCCTACCGCGACGCGGCGGAGGAAGAGGCGGGCCGGCGGCGTGATCCGATTGCGCGCATGGCGAACCGTCTGCGCGGAGAATTCGAAGTCGCTGGGGCCGAGATCGAGATGGTGGACGCGGCCGCGGCCGCCGAGATGGACACGGCCATGACCTTTGCCATTCAGGCGCCGTTGCCCGAACCGGCCGCCATGTTCACGGACGTGTTCGCGCCGGACCAACCCGCGCCCCGGCCGGTGGCGGACCGTATCGCCGCCGCTCTCGGCGAATCCTGAGCATTTGCGTGGAGACCACCTACCGCGAGGCGCTGCGCCAGGCCCTCGACGACGCGATGACCGCGGATTCGGCGATCACCTTGCTCGGCGAGGAGGTGGGGCGCTATGGCGGCGCCTATGGCGTGACCAAGGGCCTGCTGGAGAAGTTCGGCAAGGAACGCGTGATCGACGCGCCGATTTCCGAGGCCGGCATCGTCGGCGCGGCGGTGGGCGCGGCAATGACCGGACTGCGTCCCGTCGCCGAGCTGATGTATGTCGACTTCATCGGCCTGGCCATGGACCAGGTGGCGAACCAGGCGGCGAAGATCCGCTACATGTTCGGCGGCCAGATCGGCGTGCCGATGGTGCTGCGCGCGCCCTGCGGGACGGGTCGCTCCGGCGGGGCACAACATTCGCAAAGCCTCGAAGCGTGGATTCTGCACATGCCGGGACTCCGCCTCGCCATGCCCGGCACCGTTTCAGACGCCTACCATCTCCTGCGCGCCGCTCTGCGCTTGCCCGATCCGGTCGTGTTCATCGAGCACAAGGCGCTTTATGTGCGGAAGGGCGAGCTGGATACGCAACGCATGGACGCGCCCTGGGGACGGGCGATCATGCGCCGCGGGGGTCGCGACGCTACCATCGTCGCTTATTCGCGCATGGTGCATCGGGCGCTCGAAGCGGCGGAGGCGCTGGCGGCCGACGGGATTTCGGCCGAGGTGATCGACCTGCGCACGCTCAATCCGCTCGACATGGAGACGGTGTCCGCCTCCGTCGCGCGCACCGGGCGCGCGCTGGTGGCGAGCGAGGGTCACCTGACCGGCGGCGCCGCCGCCGAGATCGCGGCGCAAATCCAGGAAGCGTGCTTCGACTGGCTGGAGGAACCGATCCTGCGCCTCGCCGCCGAGGATGTGCCGGTTCCGGTATCGCCCGCGCTCGAGGCGGCCTCGGTCCCGACCGCGGAAAGCATCGCCCGGACCGTGCGGCGGATGGTGCACCGGTGAGCGAGGCCGGCGCGAGCGCGCTGCTCACCATGCCGCGCCTCGGCGAAACCATGGAATCGGGGCGCATCGTCGCCTGGATCAAGCGGCCCGGCGAGACATATCGGCGCGGCGAGACTCTGGTCGAGGTCGAGACCGACAAGACGGTCGTGGAGGTGCCGGCGCTGGCGGACGGGACTCTGTTGCGCCATCTCGCCGCGCCCGGCGACGTGATCGCGGTCCAGGCGCCGATTGCGGAGGTGCGCGAGCCGTCCACAGCGCCGCCGGTCCCTCTCGTGCCGACGCCGCTGGCCGCCGGAACCGTCGCTGCGCGGCCGGGGACGGCGTCGCCGAGACAGACGGAGCCCGCCGGCTGGGGAAGGCGCCGCGCCGCGCCGGCCGCGCGCCGGCGTGCCCGTGACCGCGGGATCGATCTGGCCGGCATCGTCGGCACCGGTCCGCGGGAACGCATCACCAGCGCCGATGTGCTGCGCGCGGAGGCCGCGCCAAGCCGGCAGGCGGATGCGTTCTGCGTGCTCGGCGCGCACCGTCTCCACTATGTCCGGCACGCGGGAACGGGGGCGCCCATCGTCCTGGTGCATGGCTTCGGCGGCGATATCGACGCTTGGGCGACCCTCCAGCCGCTGCTCCGCCGCGCGGGCCGCGACGTGACCGCGCTCGATCTTCCGGGTCACGGGACGAGCGAATCGGATGCCGCGACGCCGGAAGCCATCGCCGATCTGCTCGGCCAGTTCTTGGCCCAGCTCGACCTGCGCGGCGTGCATCTGATCGGACATTCGCTGGGTGGAGCGCTGGCGATCCTCGCCGCCGACAATCCGCGCGTGGCGGCGCTTTCGCTGATCGCGTCCGCCGGGCTCGGCCCCGAGGTCGATCAGGAATTCCTCGATGCTTTCCTCGCCGCGCGGACGCGCGAATCCCTGACCCGCGAGTTGGACAAGATCACCGCCACGCCGCAGCCGCTGTCCTCCGCGTTCCTCGACGGGGTGCTGGCGAGGCTCTGGCATCCGGCGCGACGCGCCCAGCTGCTCGTCCTCGCCGCGACACTGTCGAGCGGCGGCAGGCAACGCATAGATATGGTTGCGCGGCTCGCGGCGCTGC
>JASHSH010000020.1 GCA_030040955.1 Rhodospirillales bacterium | reverse complement strand
CGAAGTCGGTCCAGTCGAGCACGATGCCGCCGGTCCGCGCGATGGCGACCAGATGGATCGTGTGGTTGGTCGAGCCGCCCGTCGCGAGCAGCCCGACGATGCCGTTGACGAAGGCGCGCTCGTCGACGATGCGGCCCACCGGCCGATAGTCGTTGCCGAGCGCGGTGATCGAAGCGGCGCGGCCGGCCGCAGCGGCGGTCAGCGCCTCGCGCAGCGGCGTGTTCGGGTTGACGAAGGCGCTGCCGGGCAGGTGCAGGCCCATCACTTCCATCAGCATCTGGTTGGAGTTGGCGGTGCCGTAGAAGGTGCAGGTGCCGGGCGCGTGGTAGGACGCGGACTCGGCCTTCATCAACTCGTCGCGCCCCACCTTGCCCTCGGCGTAGAGCTGGCGGATTTTCGTCTTCTCCGCGTTCGGGATGCCGCTCGGCATCGGCCCGCCGGGCACGAACACCGCGGGCAGGTG
Organism: Rhodospirillales bacterium; assembly: GCA_030040955.1. Lineage (GTDB taxonomy): Bacteria > Pseudomonadota > Alphaproteobacteria > Rhodospirillales > Magnetospirillaceae > JASHSH01. The sequence continues at coordinate 2,688 of JASHSH010000020.1, read as the reverse complement.
GCCGAAGGCCAGCGCGCCGATCAGCAGGCCGGGCACGATCTTGTCGCACACCCCCAGATAGAGCGCGGCATCGAACATGTCGTGGCTGAGCGCGACGGCGGTCGCCTGCGCGATCACGTCGCGGCTGAACAGCGACAGTTCCATTCCCACCCGGCCCTGGGTGATGCCGTCGCACATGGCGGGCACGCCGCCGGCGAACTGCGCCACCGCGCCGGCCTCGTGCGCCGCCCGCTTGATGATCTCCGGGAACGCGCCGAGCGGCTGATGCGCCGACAGCATGTCGTTGTAGGCGCTGACGATGGCGATGTCGGCCTTGGCCGAGCCGGTCAGGTCGCGCTTGTCATCGGCCGCGCATGCGGCCGCCCCGTGCGCGAGATTGCCGCAGGAGAGCCGGTTGCGCCGCGGCGACTGGCTGGCCGCCTTGGCGATCCGCTCGAGATAGGCGGCGCGGCTGGCCTGGCTGCGGTTCCTGATACGCTCGGTCACGTCGAGGACGACGGGATGCATGGCGAGATCCTTCCGGCGCCGGGACGGCGCCTGGTGTCAGGTGAAGTCTTCGAACCAGCTCCGCCCGTCGCGCTCGATCAGCGCAAGCGAGGCGGCCGGTCCCCAGCCGCCGGCGGTATAGGGCTTCACGGGGAGCGGGAACTGGGCCCAGCCGTCGAGTATCTGGTCGGTCCAGCGCCACGCCGCTTCCAGCTCGGCGAGCGACATGAACAAGGCCGGGCGGCCGCGAATCACGTCGAGCAGAAGTCGTTCGTAGGCGTCGGGCAGTCGGTCGCCGAAAATGTCGGCGAAGCTCAGATTGAGCGCGGTCTGGCGCAGCTTGGGATCGCCCGGGCCCGGCTGTTTGTTGAGCAGTTGGAGGCGCACGCCCTCGTTCGGCTGGACGCGGATGATCAGCCGGTTGGGTTCGATCGCGCCCGCGCTCTTGGGGTAGAGGAAATGCGGGGGCTGATGAAACTCGACCACGATCTCCGACATGCGACTGGCCAGGCGCTTGCCGGTACGCAGATAGAACGGCACGCCGCTCCAGCGCCAATTGCCGATGCCCGCCTTGATCGCCACGAAGGTCTCGGTGTCGCTGGCGCCGGCCTTGTCGGGCTCGTCCTGGTAGCCCGGCACGGGCTGACCCTCGATCGCGCCGGCGCGGTACTGGCCGCGCACGGAGAGATGGGCCGTGTCGGAGCCGCCGATCGGCTCGAGCGAGCGCAGCACGTTGAGCTTGGCGTCGCGCACGGCGTCGGCTTCAAGCGAGATCGGCGGCTCCATGGCGACCAGGCAAAGGAGCTGGAGCATATGGTTCTGCACCATGTCGCGTAGCGCGCCCGACTTGTCGTAATAGGCCCAGCGCCCCGCCACGCCCACCGTCTCGGCGACGGTGATCTGCACGTGGTCGATATAGTTGCGGTTCCACAGCGGCTCGAACAGCGAGTTGGCGAAGCGCAGCGCCATCAGGTTCTGCACCGCCTCCTTGCCCAGGTAATGGTCGATCCGATAGATCTGGCCCTCTTCGAAAACCTTGCCGACTTCGGAATTGATCGCCTGCGACGAGGCGAGGTCGTGGCCGAGCGGTTTCTCCAGCACCAGGCGTGTGACCGGGGTCACCAGGCTCGCGGCGGCGAGATTGTGGGCGATGGGCCCGAACAGGTCCGGCGCGGTGGCGAGATAGAATACGCGCGCGGTGCGGTCGCGCCCCGAAAGCATTCCGGCCAGCGAGGCATAGCTGGGTGCATCCTTGGCGTCGACCGTGGCGTATTGCAGCCGGGCGGCGAACCGTTCCCAGATCGCATCGCCCTTGCCGCGCGCGGCGTCGCCCAGGCAGGCCTCGGCGACCATCGCGACATAAGCGTCGCGGGTCATCGTGCCGCGCGAAACCGCGACCACGCGTCCGTCGTCGGGCAGACGGCCCTCGAGATCGAGATGATACAGAGCCGGCAGAAGCTTGCGTCGGGCCAAGTCGCCATGTCCGCCGAAAACGACGATGTCGAACGGGTCGGTTGCCGGATTTGGCTTTGCCGCGGCCGCTTCGGCGATGGCGACGGTCATCGGACTGTAACCTCGGCAAGATCGGCTGACGCCGCGAACCAGCGAGTATAACGCCCCCATCGGCCCGGCGCGACCCTTGCACCGCAGCAAGTCAGCATTGCGTGTCTTGGCACTCGCGCAAGAGGTGGTATCTTGCTAGGAAAGAAATCGCCGCGAAACAAACGGTCTTCGCCAATACCGAGCCACCAACCATGGCCAAGGGCGCGCCGCCTCCCTCCCCCGCTCAGTCGGAAGGCCCGGACGCCGGTATCCGGCGCGAGGTGCTGCGCGTCCTGCGCGGACCGGTCGCCGACACCTACAAGCGACTGCTGCCGCAGCTGGCCGAGCTGACCGACCCATATCGGACCGCGATCGAAAATCCCGAGCTTCTCACCCAGTGCTTCAGGCTGTTCCGCGCCAAGCGCGACGGATTCGCCGAGATTCTGGTCGATGCCGGCGGCAACGCCGTGCTGGACGACTCCACCCGCCTGAAATGCGGTCGCTCGATCGCCGAGGTGATCGCGATGATCGTCCGCTCGTCGATGCGCGCGTTCGCGGAGCGCCAATTCAGTCCGCCCGCCGCCGCGCAACCCGCGAAACCGGCGCCGCGGCGCGCCGCGCCGGCCACGCGCAACGAGCGCGGCATCGCGTGGCTGGTCC
>JASHSH010000156.1 GCA_030040955.1 Rhodospirillales bacterium | reverse complement strand
GTCGTTCGGCGCGCCGCGCATCACCAAGGACGGCGTCACGGTCGCCAAGGAGATCGAGCTCGCCGACAAATTCGAGAACATGGGCGCGCAGATGGTGCGCGAGGTCGCCTCGAAGACCTCGGACCAGGCCGGCGACGGCACCACCACGGCGACCGTTCTCGCCCAGGCGATCGTGCGCGAGGGCACCAAGGCGGTGGCCGCGGGCATGAACCCGATGGACCTCCGCCGCGGCATCGACCTCGCGGTCGACGCCGTGGTCGACGATCTGAAGAAGCGCTCGAAGAAGGTTTCGACCAACGAGGAGATCGCGCAGATCGGCACCATCTCGGCCAACGGCGACACCGAGATCGGCGAGATGCTCGCCAAGGCCGTCAAGACGGTGGGCAACGAGGGCGTGATCACGGTCGAGGAGGCGAAGAGCCTGGAGACCGAGCTCGACGTGGTCGAGGGCATGCAGTTCGACCGCGGCTATGTGTCGCCCTATTTCATCACCAACGCCGACAAGATGACCGTGGAGCTGGACGATCCCTACATCCTGCTCCACGAGAAGAAGCTGTCCGGCCTCCAGCCGCTGCTGCCGCTGCTCGAGGCGGTGGTGCAGAGCGCCCGTCCGCTGCTGATCGTGGCGGAGGAGGTCGAGGGCGAGGCGCTGGCCACGCTCGTCGTCAACAAGCTGCGCGGCGGGCTGAAGGTGGCCGCGGTCAAGGCGCCCGGCTTCGGCGACCGCCGCAAGGCGATGCTCGAGGACATGGCGATCCTGACCAACGGCCAGCTGATCAGCGAGGAGCTGGGCATCAAGCTGGAGAGCGTCACGCTGGACATGCTCGGCCGCACCAAGAAGGTGCGCATCGAGAAGGAGAACACCACCATCATCGAGGGCGCCGGCAAGAAGAAGGACATCGAGGCGCGCTGCAACCAGATCCGCCAGCAGATCGAGGAGACCACCTCGGACTACGACAAGGAGAAGCTCCAGGAGCGGCTGGCCAAGCTGGCCGGCGGCGTGGCGGTGATCCGCGTCGGCGGCGCGACCGAGGTCGAGGTGAAGGAGCGCAAGGACCGCGTCGACGACGCGATGCACGCCACCCGCGCCGCGGTCGAGGAGGGCATCGTCGCCGGCGGCGGCTCGGCCCTGCTGTTCGCCGGCAAGGCGCTCGGCAAGCTGAAGACCGAGAACGAGGACCAGCGGGTGGGCATCGACATCGTCCGCCGCGCGCTCCAGACCCCGGCCAAGCAGATCGCCGAGAACGCCGGGGCCGACGGCGCGGTGGTGGTCGGCAAGCTGCTCGAGGCCGGCGACACCAACCGCGGCTTCGATGCGCAGACCGGCGAGTATGTCGACATGATCAAGGCCGGCATCATCGACCCGACCAAGGTCGTGCGGCTGGCCTTGCAGGACGCGGCCTCGGTCGCCGGCCTGCTGGTGACCACCGAGGCGATGGTCGCCGAGAAGCCGGAGAAGAAGCCGGCGATGCCGACGCCCCCCGGCGGCATGGGCGACGATTTCTGATCCCGAACGTCCGGGCGGAAAGGGCGGGGCGAAGTTTCGCCCCGCCCTTTTTGTTTGGCCCCGGCGCGGCCCCGCCTACCAGCAGGTATAGCCGCCGTCGACCAGGACGATGCTGCCGGTCATCAGGCTCGCCGCGTCGGAGGCGAGGAACTGCACGACCGAGGCGACCTCCTCGACCTGGCCGAGGCGCGCCATCGGGGTGGAGCCGATCCAGGCGTCGTACATCGCGGGCCGCTTCTTCACGAAGGCGTTGAGCGGCGTCTCGATATAGGTGGGCGCGACCGCGTTGACGCGCACCCCGCGCGCGCCCCATTCGGCGGCGAGGGACTTGGTCAGGTGGTGCACGCCGGCCTTGGAGGCGTTGTAGAAGCACTGCTCCTGCGGCTTGTTGACGATGAAGCCCGACATCGAGCCGACATTGACGATCGAGCCCGATTTCGCCTTCAGCATGTGCCGGCCGAAGGCGCGGCAGCACCAGAACACGCCGTTCAGATTGACGTCGAGCACGTTGAGCCAATGCTCGTCGGTGACGGTCTCGGCCGGGGTTTCGCTGCGCGCGATGCCGGCATTGTTGACCAGGATGTCGATCTTCCTGTGACGCTTCACCACGTCGTCCGCGACCTCGTTCACCCGGCCCGAACTGGTCACGTCGAGGCCGACCACCTCGACGGCGTAGCCCTTCGCCTTCATCGCGGCGCGGCCTTCCTCGGCGATCTTGGCGTCGGCATCGGCAATGATCGTCTTGGCCCCGGTCTCCGCCAGCGCCTCGACGCAGGCCAGTCCGATGCCGCGCCCGCCTCCGGTGACCAGGGCGACGCGGCCATCCAGCTTCAGTCTGTCGAGATACATGTCGCCCTCTTCTCGGTTGGCGGGTGAAGGACTCGCGCTCAGCCGCGGATGGCGCGGCCGGCCTGGTCGAAGCGATGGATGCGGGCGGAATCGGGGATCAGGCGCACGGAATCGCCCGGCTTGAGCCCGATCTCGCCGGCGGCGCGCACGGTGACGGTGCCCAGCTCGGTGTCGGCGAACAGGAAGGTGTCGCTGCCGAGATGCTCGGCGACCGTGACCCGGCCGCTCCAGCTTCCCCGCGGCCCATCCGCGCCCGGACGCACCGCGACATGCTCGGGCCGCACCCCGATGGTGGCCGCGCCGAGGGCGGCCGCCGGCGCGCCGGTGACGAAGTTCATCTTCGGGCTGCCGATGAAGCCGGCGACGAACAGGTTGGCGGGCCGCTCGTAGAGTTCGAGCGGCGAGCCGTACTGCTCGATGCGGCCGGCGTTCAGCACCACGATCTTGTCGGCCATGGTCATCGCCTCGACCTGGTCGTGGGTGACGTAGATCGCGGTGGTGCCCAGGCTCTTCTGCAAGGTGGCGATCTCGAGCCGCATCTGCACGCGCAGCGCGGCGTCGAGATTCGAGAGCGGCTCGTCGAACAGGAAGCCCTTGGGCTCGCGCACGATCGCGCGCCCGATCGCCACGCGCTGGCGCTGCCCGCCCGAGAGGTCGCGCGGCTTGCGGTCGAGATAGGGGGTGAGATTGAGAGTGGCGGCGGCCGCGGTCACCCGGCGGTCGATCTCGGCCTTGTTCATGCCCGCCATCTTGAGCGCGAAGGCGATGTTGCCGCGCACGCTCATATGCGGATAGAGCGCGTAGGACTGGAACACCATGCTGAGTCCGCGCTTCGCCGGCGGCACCTGCACGACGTCGACGCCGTCGATGCGGATCTGGCCCGCGGTCACGTCCTCCAGCCCGGCGATCAGGCGCAGCAGGGTCGACTTGCCGCAGCCCGAGGGGCCGACGAACACGACGAAGGACTTGTCCTCGATCGCGAGATCGACCCCGGGGATCACCTCGACCGCGCCGAAGGTCTTGCGCACGCCCTGGAGTGTGATGCTGGCCATGTTCCGCCTTCCCGGCTTCCGCCTTATTTGACCGCGCCGAAGGTGAGGCCGCGCACGAGCTGGCGCTGAGACAGCCAGCCGAGCACGAGGATCGGCGCGATGGCAAGCGTCGAAGCCGCCGACAGCTTGGCCCAGAACAACCCCTCCGGGCTCGAATAGGAGGCGATGAACACGGTCAAGGGCGCGGCGTCCGCCGAGGACAGGTTCAGCGTCCAGAACGCCTCGTTCCAGGCCAGGATGAAATTGAGCAGCAGCGTCGAGGCGATGCCCGGAACGCTCATCGGGGCGAGCACGAAGATCAGCTCCTTGGCCAGCGTCGCGCCGTCCATGCGCGCCGCCTCCAATATGTCCTTCGGCACTTCCTTGAAATAGGTGAACAGCATCCAGATGACGATCGGCAGGTTGCCCAGGCACAGCACGCCGATCAGCCCGGCGCGCGTATCCAGCAGGCCGACATCGCGGAAGAACAGGTACATCGGCACCAGCACGCCGACCGGGGGCATCATCTTGGTCGACAGCATCCACAACAGCGTGCCGCGCGTGCGCTTGGTCGGCGCGAAGGCCATCGCCCAGGCCGCGGGGATGGCGATCAGCAGCGCGATCAGCGTCGCGCCGCCGGCGATGACGATCGAGTTGTAGGCGTGCAGCACATAGTCGCTGCGCTTCTGCACGACGCCGTAATTCTCCAGCGTCCAGTCGAAGAACAGGAACTTGGGCGGAATGGCGAAGGCGTCGAGCTCGGTCTTGAAGCTGGCAAGCACCATCCACAGGATCGGGAAGAAGATCGCCAGCCCCACGATCCAGGCGGCGGCGGTGGAGACGGCGATGCGGGTGCGGCTGGTCGCGCGGGCCAAGTCACGCCTCCAGATTCTTGCCGACCAGGCGGACCAGGAAGGTCGCCACGATGTTGGCGAGGATCACCGCGACGATGCCGCCCGCCGAGGCGCCGCCGACATCGTACTGGATCAGCGCCTGCGAATAGATCAGGAAGGCGATGTTGGTGGTGGCGAGGCCCGGCCCGCCGCCGGTGGTGACGAAAATCTCCGCGAACACGGAGAGCAGGAAGATCGTCTCGATCAGGATCACCACGGTGATCGGCCGCGCGAGATGGGCGAGCGTGATGTAGAAGAAGGTCGAGAACGGGCCGGCCCCGTCCATTTCCGCCGCCTCGAGCTGCTCGCCGTCGAGCGACTGGAGCGCGGTGAGCAGGATCAGCGTGGCGAAGGGCAGCCACTGCCAGGCGACGATCAGGATCACCGCCAGCATCGGCGCGTTGGCGAACCAGTCGATCGGATGCAGGCCGAGCGAGTTGGCGATCCAGGCGAACAGGCCCGAGACCGGGTGCATCAGCAGGTTCTTCCACACCAGCGCGCTGACCGTCGGCATGACGAAGAAGGGCGCGATCACCATCAGCCGGACGATGTTGAGGCCGATCACCGGCTGGTTCATCAGCACCGCGACCAGCGTGCCCAGCACCACCGTGATGACGAGGACCGAGCCGACCAGGACCAGGGTGTTCTTCAGCGAGGCCAGGAAAGCCGGGTCGGTGAGGAAATAGCTGTAGTTGTCGATGCCGACGAACTGGCCGGAGGCCGGGTTCAGCAGGTTGTAGTAGGTGAAGGAGAAGTAGATGGTGGCGGCCAGCGGCGCCAGCGACCAGGCCAGCAGGAGCAGCACCGAGGGCGCGGTGACCGACCTGCCGAGTATCTGGGTCTGCCGTGTCGCCATGTCGCCGCTCAGCCCGCGTACGGACGCAAGAAGGGAACCACCCGGCGCGAGCCGGGTGGTTCAGGCGCGGGCGCGAAGGCAGTGCGCCCGCTCAGGAGGAGCTTCCTACTTCTTGTAGTAGCCCGCACGCTCCATTTCGCGCTCGGTGGCGGTCTGCGCCGCGGCGAGGGCATCGTCGATCGACTTGTCGCCCGACAATGCCGCCGAGAACTGCTGACCCACCGCCGTGCCGATGCCCTGGAACTCGGGTATGGCGGCGTATTGCACGCCGACATAGGGCACGGGCTTGACCGTCGGATGATCGGGATCCGCCGAGTTGATCGAATCGAGCGTCATCTTGGCGAACGGCGCGGCCTTCAGATAGTCCGCGTTCTGGTAGAGCGAGGTGCGCGTGCCGGGGGGCACGTTGGCCCAGCCCTCCTTCGAGGCGACCAGCGCGAGATAGGCCTTGCTGGTGGCCCAGGAGACGAACTTCTCGGCGGCGTCGACCTTCTGCGAGCCGGCCGGGACGGCGAGCGACCAGGCCCACAGCCAGTTGGCGTTCTTGCCGAGCCCGGTGTTGGGCGCCAGCGCGAAGCCGACCTGATCGGCGACCTTCGAGTCCTTCGGGTTGGTGACGAACGAGGCGGCGACGGTGGCGTCGATCCACATGCCGCACTTGCCGGCGTCGAACAGCGCCAGGTTCTCGTTGAAGCCGTTCGACGAGGCGCCGGGCGGGCCGGCGTCCTTCATCAGCGAGACGTAGAACTCGAGCGTCTTCTTCCATTCCGGCGAGTTGAACTGCGGCTGCCACTTCTCGTCGAACCAGCGCGCGCCGAACGAGTTCGACATCGCGGTGAGGAACGCCATGTTCTCGCCCCAGCCGGCCTTGCCGCGCAGACAGATGCCGTACACCTCGGCCGACTTGTCGGTCATCTTGCGCGCCGCGTTGGCGATGAAGTCCCAGGTCGGCGAATCGGGCATGGTCAGGCCCGCCTTGGCGATCAGGTCCTTGCGGTACATGACCATCGAGGATTCGGCGTAGAACGGCGCGGCGAACAGCGTGCCGTTGACGCTGAGCGCGGCCCGGATCTTGGGCATCAGATCGTCGACGTCGTAGTCGGAGCCGAGCTTGTCGAGCGGCACCAGCCAGCCCTTCTTGGCCCAGATCGGGACCTCGTAGGTGCCGATGGTGAGGATGTCGAACTGCCCGCCCTTGGTGGCGATGTCGGTGGTGACGCGCTGGCGGAGCACGTTCTCCTCGAGCGTCACCCATTTGACGGTGATGCCGGGGTTCTTGCTGGTGAAATCGTCGGTCAGACCCTGCATGCGGACCATGTCGCCGTTGTTGACGGTGGCGATGGTCAGCGTGGTGTCGGCATAGGCGACGGATGTCGCGCACAGCGCCGTCGCGGCAATGAACGCGCCTAGACTGGCTTTCATTGTCTCCTCCCAGATTGTTCGGTCGTTGGGTACGTCTGCTCCCGTATTTCTTATATGAGCATTCGCTCATCTTGTGATCATATGCTCACACGCTGGGCAGCGGCGAGTCAAGCCGAAACTTCCACGATCTCGGTTTGCCTCACCCTGAGGATTTTTCGTCTCTCCTTCGAGACGATCGCCGCGCTCGGCGCGGCGATCCCTCAGGATGAGGCGAAAAATGTCTCGAAGGGGAAGGCAAACCGAGATTTTGCGCGGCGCCGGACGCGGCCGGTTCAGCCGGCAACGGCGAGCACGGCGCGGGCGGTGGTCTCGTTGGTGATCAGTCCGTTGATCAGGCGGCCGCGCAGCGCGGTGGCGATAGCGGCGATCTTGGCCTGGCCTTGCGCGACGCCGACGACGGGGCGGCTGTTCGCCCGCTCGCGCGGCACGCTGGTGACGCGTTCGTTCACGCTGGCCGCGATCGGGCTTCCGTCGGCGCCGAAATCCACCCGGTGAGATCGCACATGCCGCCGATGCGGATGATCTGGTCGAGCTCGCGGCGCGTCACGAAGCCGTCGAGATGGATCGGCGCCTCCTTGTCCACCTGGCC
>JASHSH010000155.1 GCA_030040955.1 Rhodospirillales bacterium | reverse complement strand
TTCGGACGGCGCGAGGAATTGGCCGACGAAGCGCCGGCTCCGAAACCGGCGGCGGCGGCCCCACTTTCCTCGCCCGATCCCGAGCCCACCGAGCCCGTTTCGGCCCAGGCGGATCCCGGACCGAGGCTTGCGGCCCGCCTGCTCTTCAACCTGCTCCGTCTCGTGGGACGGTCGGGTGAGGACCGGTCAGCGCCACCGCCGCGGTCCGACGCGCCGGCGCATGCCGGGCCCTCGATCGCGGAAGCCGCGCAGGCCGGAACGCTGGTCCTGGTCGCGGCGCCCAATCCGGTCGATCGGGGCCGGGTCGGCCGCGCCCTCGCCGCGCTGGGTTGCGCCGCCGAGTTCGCGCAGGACGGACAGCAAGCGCTCGACCTGCTGGCCGAGCGCCGTTGCGCCATGGCCCTGCTCGACTGCAACATGCCCGGGGTGAGCGCGTTCGATGTGGCGCGCCGCTTGCGCGAATCGGAGTCGGCGAGCGGAGGTCATCTGCCGGTGATCGGCCTGCTCGGCTACGTCGCCGACGCACAGGTTGCCGCCAAATGCGCCGAGGCGGGAATGGACGAATCGGTGTCGAAGGGCCTGATCGACGGCAAGCTCGGCGGCATCGTCGCCCGCTGGCTTCCGGCGGCGGCGCGGCCGCGCGAGCGGGGCGACCGCGAGGGTCGGCCCTCATCGGCCCCGGTGACGGGAAGAAATCCGGCGCAAGCCTAGATCGAGGTGCGAGATGAGTGATTCGCCGCGGAGCCAAGGCTTCGACCAGACGCAGGAGGTCGAGCTGGACCAGCTGGTCCAGGTGCTCAAGACCAGCCTGCGCCGAGTCGCGCGCGTCCCGGTTCTGCACACCAATACCGCGGCCACCATCCTGGTGCTGGCCCTGGCCGGCTGGCTGTTGTCCGGCATCTACAAGGTGCAGCCCGACGAGCAGGGCGTGGTGCTGCGTTTCGGCAAATGGATCGCGACCACCGGTCCGGGCCTTCACTACCGGCTGCCCTATCCGATCGATTCGGTGCTGTTCCCCAAGGTGACCGCGATCAATCAAGTCCGGCTCGGCGAATCCACGCTCCGCATCACCCTGCCGACGGGCCTGACAGCGGAACAGCAGCAGCAGGCCGCCGCCTCCGCCGCCAACGTCGACGAGCTGATCGGGCTGGACGAGCATCAGGCGCTGACCAGTGACGAGAACATCGTCAAGGTCGATTGCGTGGTGTTCTGGCAGATCAAGGACGCGGGCCAGTTCCTGTTCCGCGTCTACAATCCCGAGGCCGCCGTGCGCGTCGCGGCGGAGAGCGCGCTGCGCGAGGTGATCGGGCAGACGCCGATCCAGGCGGCGCTTTCCGAGAAGCGGCGCGAGATCGCCGACCAGACCCGCGACCTGGTGCAGAAGTGGTTGGATGCCGACCATGCCGGTATCGTGGTGACCCAGGTCCAGCTGCAACGCATCGACCCGCCCTCGGCGGTGTTCGACGCGTTCAACGACGTGCAGCGCGCCCGTGCCGACCAGGAGCGCGCGCGCAACGAGGCGCAGGCCTACGCCAACGACATCATCCCCCGCGCGCGCGGCGATGCCGACCGCATCGTGCAGGACGCCGAGGCCTACAAGACGCAGGTGCTGAATCTCGCCGACGGCGAGGCGAAGAGCTTCGATTCGCTGCTGCAGAGCTATGAGTCGGCGCGGGACGTAACCGCTTGGCGGCTGTACATGGAGAGCGTCGACGCGATGCTGAAGAAGGCGAACAAAGTGATCCTCGATTCCTCGGGCAAAGGGGTGCAAGGCGTGGTGCCCTATCTGCCGCTCGAGGAGCAGAAACCGGCCGCGACCGCGGACCAGAAGCAGCGGCAGGCAACTTCGACTCAGGGAGCGAAGCCATGAATGCGCGCGCCCTCGCCTCCATCGTCGCCGGTGTCGCCGTCGTCGCCTGGCTCGCCGATTCGGCGCTCTACTCGGTCTCCGAGGCGCAGGAGGCGGTGGTGGTCCGCCTGGGCAAGCCGATCGCGGTGATCGAGCAGCCCGGCCTCCAGGTCAAGCTGCCGCTGGCCGACAGCGTGATCTTCTACGAATCCCGCCTGCTCACCTTCGAACTGCCGATCGAGGAGGTCATCCTCGGCGACCAGAAGCGCATCCAGGAGCAGGCCTATGCCGGCTTCCGCATCGTCGATCCGCTGCGCTTCTATCTCTCGGTGCAGACGATGCTCCAGGCGCAGACGCAGCTGACCCAGATGATCGGCTCGTCGGTGCGGCGCGAGCTCGGCCAGGTGGCGCTCGGCGCGCTGCTGTCCAACGACCGCGACCGGATCAGCGAGGATATCCGCGCCGATGCGGCCGAGAAGGCGAAGGCGATCGGCGTGCAGATCGACGAAATCCGCTTCCACCGGGCCGATCTGCCGCTGGAAACCAGCCAGGCGATCTACGACCGGATGAAGTCGGAGCGCGTGCGCGAGGCGAAGGAGCTGCGTGCGCAAGGCTTCGAATGGGCGCAGGAAATCCAGGCCAAGGCGGACGCCGAGCGCACGGTGATCCTGTCGGAGGCGGAGCGCCAGTCGCGCATCACCCGCGGCGAGGCCGATGCGCAGGCCAACGCGCTGCTCAATGCGGCGTATAGCCGCGACCCCGACTTCTACAAGCTCTACCGCTCGCTGCAAACCTATCGCCAGGCGCTGGCGGATTCGGGCCCGACCCTGGTGATCTCGCCCGACGCGGATTTCCTCAAGAGCTTCGAATCGGGCCCCGCGAAGCCGCCGCAATAGCACCAGGCTCGCGCTCGCCCTACTCGGCAAAAATTGCCGGCTCGGCCGGGAATTGCCGCCGTCCCGCGGACCGGTATGGACGACAGTGGCCTGAAATACTTGGCTTTTTCCGCTCGGGACGACCGGCATGAATCATGCTGGAATGTCCTCGGGATACACTTCCCGGGGCGGCCGCAAGACCTCGCCCGGAGGCTGGACCCATTTCGGTGGAACCCAAATGCAGGCGCGCCCGACCGTCTTCCGCAACCCGAACGACCGCCCGACCCCGCGCGTGGCCGGCGCGATCGAGTCCGTCCACCCGGCGGCGGACGGCGCGCAGCCGCGGACTCCCCCGCTGCCATTGGTCGGCGC
>JASHSH010000154.1 GCA_030040955.1 Rhodospirillales bacterium | reverse complement strand
GCGTCCATGCGCGGCTCGCCGTTGATATAGCCGATGCGCCGATGCCCGGCGCGCAGCAGATAGGCGGTGGCGGCGTGCCCGCCGGCCACCTCGCCCGGCACGATCGAGGGCAGCGAGCGGTCGGGCGTGTAGCAGTTCAGCAGCACCACCGGCACGGAGAGCGGCGCGGGCGGCAGGGTCACCTCGCGCGTGTTGATGGTGGCGTAGATCAGTCCGAGCAGGGGCAGCGCGCCCAGCTGGGCGAGCATCGTGCGTTCCATCTCGACATCGCCGCGGGTGACCGCGACGCTGAGCGTGAGCCCGTGCTCCCACGCCTTCTCGCGCGCGCCGTCGAGCCCGATCGCCACCCAGGGGTCGGTCGAGATCTCGTCGCACAGGAATCCGATTGCCGCCGCCCTGCCCGGGGTCGCGTTCCGCCGGATCAGCCGGTAGCCGAGCCTGTCGGCGGCCTCGCGCACGCGGACGCGGGTGGCCGACGACAGCCGCGCCCCGTCGGCATGGTTGAGCACGAGCGAAACGGTGGTCTGCGAGACGCCCGCCGCGTTCGCCACGTCGGTCATCGTGGGGCGACGCAATGCCTGCGCTCCGCTCGCCATGTCCGGCGACGCACCGGCCTTCTCCGCCATCTCGTCCCCTCCCCGAGGAACGGCACAGGCTTACTTGCGCATTTTATTAGCTATCGTACAGATATGTTTTTTATAGCTTATTGTACGACGCCTTGGCTAGGCTCTCGAATCCGCCCGCGCAATATATTGACAAATATTAATCGGAATGGGAACATTCATGGCGAAACTCGGAGAGCGAGGGGACGCCTGCCGAGACGTCGACGGAGGTGCCGCCGGCACCGTTCGGTCAGGCGTGAACAAGCAATCCACAACACCGCAAGGGAGGGTCCAGACATGCTCATCACCCGTCGCAAACTGCTCGCCGCGTCGGCCGCGGGAGCGGCCGGGCTGGCGATACTGCCGGCGTTCGGCGAGGTGCCGCCGCTGAAGAAGAAGGACACTTACAAGGTCGGGTTCGCGCAGACCGAGAGCAACAATCCGTGGCGCCTGGCCCAGACGGCCAGCATGCAGGACGAGGCCAAGAAGCGCGGCTGCCAGCTCGTCTACACCGACGCCGCCGGCTCCGCCGCCAAGCAGGTGGCCGACGTCAACAGCATGATCGCGCAGGGCGTCGACTTCATCTTCCTCGCGCCCCGCGAGGAGAAACCGCTTATCCCGGCGGTGATGGCGGCGAAGAAAGCCGGCATTCCCGTGCTGCTCATCGACCGCAGCGTCGATCCGTCGCTGGCCAAGGCGGGCGAGGACTATCTCGCCTTCGTCGGCTCCAACTTCATCGAGGAAGGCCAGCGGGTCGCCGACTGGACGATCAAGAAGACCGGCGGCAAGGGCAAGATCATCGAGCTCGAGGGCACCATCGGCAGTTCGCCGGCGAACGACCGCAAGAAGGGCTTCGACGACACCATCAAGGCCAAGGCGCCCGACCTCGCGCTGCTGGCCAGCCAGTCCGGCGACTTCGCCCGCGACAAGGGGCGCCAGGTGGCCGAGACGCTGCTCCAGGCGCATCCCGACACCACCGTCGTCTACGCGCACAATGACGAGATGGCGATCGGCGCCATCGCGGCGATCGAAGCCGCCGGCAAGAAGCCGGGCGGCGACATCCTCGTCGTCTCCATCGACGGCGAGAAGGACGCGGTGCAGGCGATCATCGACGGCAAGATGGGCGCGACCTGCGAGTGCAGCCCGCGGTTCGGACCCAAGGCGTTCGAGATCATGTACAAGTACGGCAGCGGCGAGAAGATCCCGCCCGTGATCATCAATCCGGACCGATTCTTCGACGCGAGCAACGCAAAGGACATGCTGGCGACCGCCTTCTGAACCGGCGAGCGCCAGTCTATAATCGTCCCACCTCCCGACTGAGCCTCCTCCCGCCCTCGTGGCGGGAGGAGATTTCGGGCGGGGGCGCCCTTTTTCCATTGGTCCGATGCCGCCCTCCTCGCCCCTCCTAGTCATGCGCGGAATCGAGAAGCGCTTTCAGGGCGTGCGGGCGCTCGCCGGGGCCTCGCTCGAGGTGGCGGAGGGCGAGGTCATGGGCCTCGTCGGCCAGAACGGGGCCGGCAAGTCGACCATGATCAAGGTGCTGACCGGCGCGCATCGCAAGGACGCCGGCTCGATCTCCTTCGGCGGCCGCGAGATCGAATTCTCCTCGCCCCAGGACGCGCAGCGCGGCGGCATCAGCACGATCTACCAGGAAATCAACCTGATCCCCTACCGTTCGGTCGCGGAGAATATCTTCCTCGGCCGCGAGCATCGCCGCCGCGGATGGCTCGACTGGCGGCGCATGAACCGCGAGGCGGCCGAACTGCTCAAGCGTTTCGCCGTCGAAGTGGATGTCGAGCGGCCGCTGATGGAATTCAGCACCGCGATTCAGCAGATGGTGGCGATCGCGCGCGCGGTCTCGTTCCGCTCGCGCCTGGTGATCATGGACGAGCCGACCTCCTCGCTCGACGAGCGCGAGGTCGGAGTGCTGTTCGACGTGATCCGGCGGCTGCGCGGCGAGGGCGTGGCGGTGATCTTCATCTCGCACCGGCTCGACGAGTTGTACCAGGTCTGCGATCGGGTCACCGTGATGCGCGACGGCCGCACGGTGGCCGCCAACCGCATGTCGGACGTGGATAAGCTCAACCTGGTTGCCGCGATGCTGGGGCGCGATCTCGAGGCGGTTCGTGCCGGCGCGACGCAGTTCCAGGGCCGCGCCGGCCACACCGGGGGTGAACTATTGTCGGCCAGCGGCCTGCGCATCGGACGGCGCGTGCGCGATGCGAGCGTCGAGGTGCATGCGGGGCAGATCGTGGGACTGGCCGGCCTGCTCGGCTCGGGCCGCACCGAGGTGGCGCGCGCCGTGTTCGGCGCCGATCCGCCCGATGCCGGCACGGTGCGGCTGATGGGCGAGGCGCGGTCGCCGAGCGAGCCCGCCGAGGCGATCGCGCTCGGGCTCGGCTTCTGCACCGAAGACCGCAAGGTCGAGGGCATCGTGCCCGACATGTCGGTGCGCGAGAACATCACGCTCGCGCTGCTGCCCAGGCTCGCCCGCGCCGGCATCGTGGACGAGGCCCGCCAGCGCGAGATCGTCGATCGGTTCATGGCGCGCCTGGCGATCAAGGCCTCCAGCGCCGAGCAGCGGGTGCGCGAGCTTTCCGGCGGCAACCAGCAGAAGGTGCTGCTGGCCCGCTGGCTTTGCACCGATCCCAAGCTGCTGATCCTGGACGAGCCGACGCGCGGCATCGATGTCGGCGCCAAGGCCGAGATCCAGTCGCTGATCAAGCAGCTGGCCGACCAGGGGCTGGGCGTGCTGATGATTTCTTCGGAACTCGAGGAGATCGTCGAGGGCGCCGACCGGGTGTTCGTCCTCAGCGACGGCCGCACGGTGGCGGACCTCGCCAAATCGGAGGTCAGCGAGCCGCGCATCATGGCCGCGATGGCCCAGCAGGCGCCGGCCGGGGTGGGTAATGGCTGAGGCGTCGGAAGCGGCTCGCGCCGGCGCCGCGTCGCCGGGTTGGGACTGGCTGCGCGGGCTGCGGCGCCATGCCGCGCTCACCGCGCTGGTAGTGCTTCTCGTGTTCAACGTGGCGGTGACGCCGCATTTCGTCTCCTGGCAGACGCTGAACGTGAACCTGACCCAGGTGGCGACCATCGTCATCGTCTCGGTC
>JASHSH010000019.1 GCA_030040955.1 Rhodospirillales bacterium | reverse complement strand
GCGTGGCGGGCAAGTCGGCCTGGCTGGTCGGCGCCGGCGGGGCGGGCGCGGCCATCGCTTCGGCGCTCGCCGAGGCCGGCATCGCGCGGCTCGCGATCACCGAAAAGGTACCCTCCCGCGCGGCCGAGGCGATCGAGCGCCTGCGCCGCTTCTATCCGCGCCTGCCGGCGGAATCCATCGCCGGGACGCCGGAAGGGATCGAGATCGCGATCAACGCCTCGCCCTGCGGGCTGGAAGCCGACGACCCGCTGCCGTTCGACCCGGCGCGCCTGGCTCCCGGCACGCTGGTGTGCGACATCATCATGAAGCCGCGCGAGACCGCGCTGCTGCGCGCCGCCGTCGCGCGCGGGCTGCCGGTCCATCGCGGGCACCACACGTTGGATACGCAAATCCCGATCTATTTGCGCTTCTTCGGCTTCCCGGTTGCGGACGAACGGGCCATCATCGAGCTCGCGAGCCGGGTGCCGGCGTGAACGGGGGCGCCGGCGGGGTCGTTCGGCAATTCAAAATCGGGCGGGCCGGAGGCAATCCGCGACCGCCGCTTGCAGGGAGTGAGCATCATGCGTAGGACCGGACTTGTCGCCGCCGCCGTCATCCTCCTCTTGGGCCTGCCCGTCTCGCACGCCATCTCCGCCGATCCGATCAAGCTCGCCGATCTCGCGGAACTCTCGGGCGGCGGCGCACCGGTCGGCACGAGCTGGAAGAACGGCATCGACATGGCCATTGCCGAGATCAACGCCGCCGGCGGCGTGCTCGGCCGCCCGCTCGCGGTCACGCACTACGACACGCAGACCAATCCCGGCGTCTCGCGCGGCGTTCTGCAAAAGGCGCTCGACGAGGACCCGTATGTCGTGCTCGGGCCGGTCTATTCCTCGGCCACCATGGTCGACATGCAGCTCACCGAGCAGGCCAAGGTGCCCGAGATCACCGGCGGCGCCGCGGCCGGCCTCACCAAGCAGGGCGACGCTTACATCTTCCGCATGGTGCTCGGCCAGGCCTCCTCGATCCCGAAGGTGGTCAACTATCTCAAGGACCGGATGAAGGTGCAGACGGTGGCCCTGCTCTGGGTCAACGACGATTACGGCAAGGACGGACGCGACGCGTTCCTGCGCGAATCGGCTTCCCACGGCATCAAGGTGGCGGCCGACATCTCGACCGAGCCGGCGCAGGTCGACTTTTCCGCCGACGTGGTCAAGGTGCGCGACGCCAAGCCCGACGCGGTGTTTGTCTACACCCACGAGGAGGAATGCGCCCGCTTCCTCAAGGAGGCCAAGAAGGAGAGCCTGCCGACGCCGATCTTCGGCGACACCACGCTGCTCGATCCCAAGGTGATCGCGCTGGCCGGCGACGCCGCCGAGGGCGTGCGCGGGCATCTCAGCCTGTCCGCCGGCGCGCCGATCCCGTCGATCCAGGACTTCTCCGGCAAGTTCCAGAAGCTGTACGGCTATGTCTCGGACCATAACGGCATCCAGGGCTACATGGCCGTGCACGTGATCCGCTACGTGACCGAGAAGAACAAGAAGGTCGACCGCCAGGCCTTCGCCGATACGCTGCACGGGCTCACCATCACGCCCGAGCAGGAGCCGGGCATCCTGATCCCTACCAGTTGGGACGCGTCCGGCGACGACGACCGGCTGAGCTTCATCGCCGAGATCGTCGACGGCAAGCAGAAGATCGTCGAGACGCTGCCCAAGCTGCATCCGTAGCCGGCAAGGCGCGCGGTCGCCGCGCGGGCGAGCGGGCGTGGCGGGACTGCTTCAGCTGCTTTCGTCCGGACTCGCGACCGGGGCGATCTACGCCCTGGCCGCGACCGGCTTCGTGCTGCTGTGGCAGACCTCGGCCACGGTGAACTTCGCCCAGGGCGAATTCGTCATGCTGCCCGCCTTCTTCATCCTGGCGGCGATGAAGCTCCTCGGCCTCGGCTTCGTCCCGGCCATCGCGTTCGGGTTCGTCGTCTCGGTGCTGGTGCTCGGCGCGCTGTTCAAGCGGGCGCTGGTCGATCCGATCCTGCCGCATGGCGCGCTGCCGCTGATCATCGCCACCATCGGCTTCGGCATCCTGATCAAGGAGACGGTGAAGGAGACCTACAGCGCCGAGGCGCTGCCGTTTCCGGCGCTGGTGCCGGCCGCCGCGCTCCGCCTGGGCGGGGCCGCGCTTTCGCTCCAGGACCTGTCGATCCTCGGCTTCGCGGCGCTCGCCATCGCCGCGCTCGAACTGTTCCTCACCCGCACGCGCACCGGCCGCGCCATGCAGGCGACCGCGCAGAACCGCGCCGCCGCGGTCATCCTCGGCATCCCGGTCGAGCGCATGATCCTCTACACCTTCCTGCTCAACGCCGCCCTGGTCTGCCTCGCCTCGGTGCTGATCAGCCCGATCTACCTCGCCAAGTTCGACAATGGCGAATCGCTCGGCCTGATCGCCTTCACCTCGGCGATCGTCGGCGGATTCAACCGGGTGCGCGGCGCCATCCTCGGCGGCTTCCTGGTCGGCATCGCCGACAATGTCACCGCCGCCTATGTCTCCACCGAATACCGCACCGCGCTGCCGCTGGTCCTGCTGATCGCGATCGTCCTGTTCCGCCCGCAGGGCCTGCTGGGCCGGGCCGAGGAGCGCCGCATATGAGCCGGACGCACGCCCGGCGCGGGGCCGCGGCGTTGGCGCTCGCCCTGGCCGCCGCCGTCTGCCTGCCCTTCGCGCTGCGGCCCTATGGCATC
>JASHSH010000018.1 GCA_030040955.1 Rhodospirillales bacterium | reverse complement strand
GAAGGACCGCCGCGTCTGCGGGTCGGCCTGCGTCCGCGCGACCGGGCGCCGGCGCGCGCCCATACGCAGATCGCCGGAATCGACGGGACTCCGCTCGGCGAGGTGACCAGCGGCGGGTTCGGACCCAGCCTCGATGCGCCCATCGCCATGGGCTATGTGCCGGCCGGCCATGCGCGCCCCGGCACGGAGCTTCGCTTGGTCGTCCGCGCCACACCACGGCCCGCCGATGTGGCGCCGCTGCCCTTCGTCCCGCACCGCTACCGCAAGCCCTGACCGAGGAGGGGAGAGATGAGCGCGCTCTATTTCACCAAGGACCATGAATGGATCTCGGTCGAAGGCGATGTCGGCACCATCGGCATCACCGACTATGCCCAGGTCCATCTCGGCGACCTGGTCTTCGTCGAGCTGCCCGAGGTCGGGCGCAAGATCGCGTCGGGCAAGGAGGCGGCGGTGGTCGAATCGGTCAAGGCGGCGTCCGACGTGTTCGTGCCGGTGAGCGGCGAGGTGATCGAGGTCAACAAGGCGGTGGTGGACAAGCCGGCCCTGGTCAACGAGAACCCCGAAGGCGCGGCCTGGCTGTTCAAGCTGCGCCTCGCCGATCCTTCCGAACTGAAGGGGCTGATGGACCGCAAGGCCTACCAGGCCTATTG
The DNA here is from genome assembly GCA_030040955.1 of Rhodospirillales bacterium. Taxonomy (GTDB): domain Bacteria; phylum Pseudomonadota; class Alphaproteobacteria; order Rhodospirillales; family Magnetospirillaceae; genus JASHSH01. The sequence continues at coordinate 11,076 of JASHSH010000018.1, read as the reverse complement.
CAACACGCTGGAATAGATCGCCATGCGCTATCTTCCGCTCACCGAATCCGACCGAGGCGCGATGCTGGCCGCGATCGGCGCGTCCTCGGTCGACGATCTGTTTCGCGACGTGCCCGCCGAGGCGCGGCTGGCGAGGGCGCTCGATCTTCCGAACCATGCCGGCGAAATGGAGGTGGAGCGCCGTCTGTCCGCGCTTGCCGCGCCCAATATGACGGCCGGCTCGGTGCCCTTCTTCCTCGGCGCCGGGGTGTACCGCCATCATATCCCGGCGGCGGTGGACGCGCTGATCCAGCGCGGCGAGTTCCTCACTTCCTACACGCCCTATCAGCCCGAAGTCAGCCAGGGCACGCTGCAATACCTGTTCGAATTCCAGACCCAGGTCGCGCTGATCACCGGAATGGAGGTGGCCAACGCCTCCATGTATGACGGCGCCACCGCCTGCGCCGAGGCCGCCGCGATGGCCTGCCGGATCACCCGCCGCCCCGAGGTGCTGCTCTCGGGCAGCCTGCATCCGCACTATCGCGCGGTGACCGCGACCGCGCTCCAGCACACCGGACACCGGATCGAGGAGTTGGCGCCCGACCCGGTGGGCATCGAGGATTTGATGGGGCGGATCGGCGGCGACACCGCCTGCGTGGTCGTGCAAAATCCGAGCTTCTTCGGGGGCCTGCGCGATCTCGCGGCGCTGGCCGCCGCCTGCCGCGCCGAGGGCGCGCTGCTGGTGGTGGCGGTCGCCGAACCGGTCTCGCTCGGCCTGCTCAAATCCCCCGGCGCGATGGGTGCCGACATCGTGATCGCCGAGGGGCAAAGCCTGGGCGTGGGCTTGTCATTCGGCGGGCCTGGGCTCGGCCTGTTCGCCACGCGGGAGAAATATGTCCGGCAGATGCCCGGGCGGCTCGCCGGCCAGACGGTGGACGCCGACGGCCGCCGCGGCTGGGTGCTCACGCTTTCCACCCGCGAGCAGCACATCCGACGCGAAAAGGCGACAAGCAACATCTGCACCAATTCCGGCCTGTGCGCGCTGGCATTCTCGATCCATATGACGCTGCTCGGCGAGCAGGGCTTCCGGCGCCTGGCGCGGATCAACCACGCCGCCGCCGCCAAGCTCGCTGCCAGACTGCGCGCGATCCCGAGGGTGCGCGTCCTCGCGCGGCGCTTCTTCAACGAGTTCGCGCTGCTGCTGCCCACCGCCGCCGCGCCGGTGGTCGAGGAGCTGGCCGCGCGGCGAATCCTCGCCGGCGTGCCGGCCTCGCGCTTCTATCCCGACTTTCCCGAACTCGCCGACGTCCTCCTCGTCGCGGCCACCGAGACCGCGACCGAGTCCGACATGGACGCGCTGGCCGCCGGCCTCGCCGAGGTGCTGAAATGACCGGGTATCGGGACGGGCATCGCGGCATCCTGCTCGAGGAGCCGCTGATCTTCGAACAGGACAGCCCCGGCTGCTCCGGCGTCGATCTGCCCGAGGTCGAGGGTGCCGAGGACACGCTCGACGGGCTGCTGCGCGAGGGGCCGATCGGCCTGCCCGACCTGGCCGAGCCAAGCGTGGTGCGCCACTACACGCGGCTCTCGCAGAAGAATTTCGGCATCGATTCGGTGTTCTATCCGCTGGGCTCGTGCACGATGAAGCACAATCCCAGGCTGAACGAGCGCATGGCGCGCCTGCCCGGCTTCGCCGACATCCATCCGTTCCAGCCCGAGACCACCGTGCAGGGCGCGCTTGCGCTGATCGACGAATGCGCGCGCTGGCTGAAGACGCTCACCGGCATGCCGGCGATCGCCATGAGCCCGGCCGCGGGCGCGCATGGCGAGCTGTGCGGGCTGATGACCATCCGCGCCGCGCTGGACGCGCGCGGCGAGGCGCGCAGGCGCGTGCTGGTCCCCGAATCCGCGCACGGCACCAACCCGGCGAGCGCGGCGGCCTGCGGCTACATGGTCGACTCCGTGCCGGCGAACGCGCGCGGCCGGGTCGATCTCGCGGCGCTGAAAGCGAAGCTCGGGCCCGACGTCGCGGCCTTCATGCTGACCAATCCGAACACCTGCGGCCTGTTCGAGGACGAGATACTCGAGATCGCCGCCGCCGTGCATGCGGCCGGCGCCTTCTTCTACTGCGACGGGGCCAACTTCAACGCCATCGTCGGCCGGGTGCGCATCGCCGATCTGGGCGCCGACGTGATGCACATCAACCTGCACAAGACCTTCTCGACACCGCATGGCGGCGGCGGTCCCGGCGCCGGCCCGACGGTGCTCTCGCACGCGCTCGCCCCATACGCGCCGCTCCCGCTGGTGATTCACGACGCGGGCGGGTTGCGCCTGGTCGAGCATCCGCTCGACCCGGCCTTGCGCGCGACGGGGGCCGCGCCCCTCGGCCGGCTCAAGGGCTACCACGGCCAGTTCGGCACCTTCGTGCGCGCGCTCGCCTATATGATGTCGCACGGCGCGGACGGGCTGCTCCAGGCTTCGTCAGATGCCGTGCTCGCGGCCAATTATCTGCTCGCCGAGCTTTCCGGCGACCTCACGCCGTCCTATCCCGGTCCCTGCATGCACGAGGCGCTGATCGACGACCGGTTCCTCAAGGATACCGGCGCCACCACGCTCGACATCGCCAAGGCGCTGATCGACGAGGGCTTCCATCCGATGACGATGTATTTCCCCCTGGTGGTGCACGGCGCGCTGCTGATCGAGCCGACCGAGACGGAAAGCAAGGCGACGCTGGATGCCTTCGTCGCCACCTTGCGCGACATCGTCCGCCGCGCCAAGTCGGGCGAGGGCCCCGCGCTCCGTGAAGCGCCCCATCTGGCGCCCCGCCGCCGGCTCGACGAGACCACCGCCGCGCGCCAGCCGCAGCTCCGCTGGTTCCCGCCAGCCCCGGCCAAGGCGGCGGAGTAGGAGTTCAGTCGACCAGGAGAAGCGTCACGAGCCCGAGGACCGGCGGTACGGCGAAGCACCACATGTCGGTCCGGGCGAAGAGCAGCGCGCCGAAGGCGCAGCCGATGCCGAAGGAGACCGCGCCGGTCACGATCCGCTCCAGCCGCACGCGGTCGGGCGCCTCGCCCTTGGCGGTGCTCCCGCGCAGCACATCGGCAAAATCGAGCATCATCAGGGTGAAGTTGCCGGTCATCACCGTGGTCGGCGGAAATGCGCCGAGATGGATGCGCTGGGCCGCGTTTTGCACCGCCATCGCCGCCACCAGCACCATTCCCACCGTCAGGGCCTGCCAGGTGTCGCCATCGGGGAATGGGCCGAGCCGAAGCGCGAGCACGGCGCCGAGCGCGAGCAGGACGAGCTTGAGGGCGATCAGCGAGCGCAATTGCGGCAGGTGCGCCCTGGCGAGGGAGTAGCCGAGCGCGCGCACGCCCATCACCACGAGGCAGAACACGGGCAGGGCGAGCAGCTTGGGCACGGCGCCGGACGTACCGAATACGAACGACGCTCCCAGGGTGACGAAATTGCCGGTGACATGCCCGGTGAACAGGCCCTGGAGGGCGAGGAAGCCCGCGGTGTCGACATAGCCGGCGAGAACGCTGAGCAGAACCGGAACCGCGACCCTCATCGGAGCCTCCCCCGACTTCCGTTCGACCCGACCGTGACGGACTTTACCGCCATTCGGAGGAATCACGGAAATATGCGGAGCGTCCTCGCCGCCCCACGTTGGAGAGGCAGCATGGCGTCCGGGCGCGCCACGAATGTCCCTGGTTACACCGGATCGTCCGGCGGGAGGCCGGCGATGCGCCGGTGCCAGCGGCATTCGCAATTCATGACCAGGAACGGAAAGAACGGCGCGTAGAGCGTGAACCGGGAACGCGGATGGCGCCCGACCTCGGCGGCGACATAGCCGAGGATCGACCGCGGCAGGTCGCGGGCGGGGTATCGCGCGAACAGGCGTTGCGCGTCCTTCGGATGTATCTTCCAGCATTGGCCCACCACGTCGACCAGCGGCGCGAGCCGGCCGAAATAGGCCTCGGCGCCCCAATGGCTAGTCACGCGGCCGTTGGCGTTTAGCGAAATCGCTTGCGCCGCCAGGTTGATGCGATCCCGATTCCAACCGGCATCGCCGAGAATGCGCCGCGCCAGATGGGCGCCGCGCACGGTGAAGTCACCGCCTGGAAGCTCCGCCGCTGCCCTGGGATAGATGCCGACATCGTGCAGCAGCATCGCAACCGCCAGGACCTCGCGGTCGATCGGCATTTGCGCGCCATGCTGGCGATACAGGATGTCGGCGAAGTGGAAGGTCCGGTAGCTGTGGTTGAGGACCTCGCGCTCGCCCTCGGCATAGTGCTCAAGCTGCTTCATCGCCGCCTCGACCGCCGCGGTCTCGGGCGGGCCACGCAGGCCGATCTCGTCGACATGCGCCTCCGGAAACAGGCCGCGCGACGACAGCACCCAACGCAACTCCCCCGGCACTCCGGAAAGGTAGGCACCTCCCGCGGCCAGGAGCTGGGCGAGAATCTGCCGAAGCGTGAGGGGCGGTCCCCCGGCGGACGCCCAGGCGTTGGAGCCGACGGTTTGGGGATCGTCTGAGCCGGCGGGCAGCGAAAAACTCACGGCGCTCCCGGCTCGCCCGCGCGGCGCAGGAGCTCGCTGATCTTGGCGAGACCGGCCGATTCGGGTGCCGCCTCGACCTGCTTCACTGCCTGGACCACGGCCAGGTTCCAGGGCGTCGGCAATCCGCGCAGTTCGCCCTCCCGGGCCACGCGGCCGTTCAAATAGTCGACCTCGGTCGGCTCGCCCCGAATGAGCGATTGCTGGCTCGACGACATATAATCGCTGTTCTCGCCGGCGCGCATGCGCAGGGCCAGGTGGAACGCGAAGCGGGGCAGCACGGTGGCCAGTCCGACATTGACCCCGCCCAGCGTCATCGTCCGCGCACCTGCGGCCCTGGCGACGCGCACCGACTCGCGGAAGATGCCGCGCCAGGCGTCGCGGATGGCGGCGTGCTGGATCATGCTGCCCATCGTCATACCCGAAATCACGCCGAGCGAGGTCATCGCGCAATTCGCGATCAGCTTGTTCCATTTGACCGAGAACATGTCGTCGTGCGTCTGCGCCGGAACGACGGCGTCGAGAATCGACATCGCGCGCGCGGCCGGACTTCGTGGGCCGATATCCCCGTGCGGCCACGGCCCCAGATGCAGGCCGCCCTTGCCGGTCAGCCGGCTACGGCCCGGCTCGAGGAGCGTCGCGGGATAGTAGACCGCGCATTCGACCAGCCGCGTACCCACGATCGGGACCAGCTCCTCGCTCATCAGCCCGTTGAAATAGGGAACGAAGAGGCCCTCGGGATGCAGCGCCGGAATCCATTTCCGCGTCACCTCCACGGCCGCGGCGCATTTGGTGGCCGCGACCAGCAGGTCGAAGGAATCGTGGGCTTCGTCCGGCGCGACCAGCACGTCCAGGGGAAGCTGCCGCGGCGGCGCGTCGTAGGCGTCCAGGCGGAACTGGCGTTCCCGGTACAGCGTCCGCCGGCTTTCCGAGCTGGCCACCACGGACACGTGATGTCCGGCCAGTGCGAGGCGCACCGCGGTCACGATTCCCAGGGCGCCGGCGCCGATGACGAGGATTCGCTGCGCGGTCATGACCGTACCCGCTGGCGCCCTTCCGTCGCAGCTGTTAAAAGGTGAACGCTTGCTCTCCTTTGGAAGGTCACCATTTGTCCGCGCGCCGAGTCAAGCAAAATATGAACAACCGCTCGCGTTCGAACCGATCGCCGCGAACCCCAAAGCAAGATCGCAGCCGGGCGCGTGTCGAACGGATCATGGGCGCGGCCGCCGCGCTGCTCGCGGGCGAAGCGCCAGCGCGGATCACCGTACGCGCGCTCGCCGCCCGCTCGGGCGTGTCGGTCGGGACGATCTATCAGTTCTTCGCCGATGTGGAGGCGGTGCGAGCGGCGGTTTCCGAACGGACCTACGCGGATTTCCGCGCGGCGCTCGCCGCCCATCTGACGCGGGAAGCAGCGCTGGCGTCGCCGGGCGGCTTTTTCCGCACCCTCGTCGACGTGATCGGCGAATTGCAGAAACGGCATCCGCAGGTCGGCTGCCTGGTGCGGGCCGATCACGCCGACGAGTTCCGCGCCGCCTACGCCGAAGAGCTACGGCAGTTAATCGCCGCGCATATCCGTTCGGCCTTCGGCGACGCCTTTCCGCGCATGGCACGGAAGGAACGGGAGCTGCGGCTCGAAGTGGCGCAATCGGTCCTGCTCGGTGCGCTACGGACGATGCCGACCGCCCCGCTATCGGCGCGCGCGGCCCATCTGATCCAAGCGAAGGAGGCGGTCTCGCTCTACGCGGACGCGAGCTTTCCGCGGACGGGACGGTAACTGAGCCGGCCCGTCGTTGCTTCTAATCAGCCCGCGCCGCCGGCCCGCCGCCAGGTCGTGCCCTTGGGCCCGTCCTCGAGCAGCACGCCGGCATCCGACAATTCCTTGCGGATGCGGTCGGCCTCGGCCCAGTCCTTCGCCTTGCGCGCCGCGAGCCTGCGCTCGATCAGCGCGGAGACGCCCGCATCCGATAGCAATTCCGCGCCCGGCGGGGTCCAGCGGAACCAGGCCTCCGGGTCCTGGCCGAGCAGACCGAGCAGACCGCCGGCGGCGAGCAGGGCGGATTTGGCCGCCACCCGCTGCGCCGGCGCCTTGGCCTTGTTCAGCCGCGCGGCCAGCTCGTGCAGATGCGCGAGCGCGAGCGGCGTATTGAGATCGTCGCACAGGGCGGCCTCGACCTCGGCCGCGGCTTCGGGCGCGGGCTCGGCGGGCGTGTCGTTCGACTGGCGCAACGCCTGGTACAGGCGGTCCAGGGTCGCGCGCGCCTGCCCCAGACCCTCCGAGGTCCAGGGAAGCGGCCGATGATAATGGGTGGTGAGCAAGGCGAGCCGGATCGCCTCGGCGGGCGCGATTGCCATAAGCTCGTGCACGGTCGCGATGTTGCCCAAGGATTTCGACATCTTCTCGCCTTCGTTCGTCAGCAGCCCGTTGTGGACCCAGTAGCGGGCGAGCGGCGCCGCGTGCGCGCAGATGGATTGCGCGCATTCGTTCTCGTGGTGCGGGAAGATCAGGTCCTGGCCGCCGCCGTGGATGTCGAAGGTCACACCGAGATATTTCTCGGCCATGGCCGAGCACTCGATATGCCAGCCCGGCCGGCCCCGTCCCCACGGACTGTCCCAGCCGGGCAGATCCGGAGTCGAGGGCTTCCACAGCACGAAATCGGCGGGGTCGCGCTTGTAAGGCGCGACCTCGACGCGCGCGCCGGCGATCATCTCCTCGGTGCTGCGCCCGGACAGCCGGCCATAGTCCGCCATCGTCGGCACCGAGAACAGCACATGCCCCTCCGCCGCATAGGCGTGGCCCGAGGCGAGCAGCCGCCCGATCATCGCGACCATCTCGGGAATGTGTTCCGTGGCGCGCGGCTCGAAGTCGATCGGCAGGGCGCCGAGGCCGGCCATGTCCTCCTGGAAGGCGCGCAGGGTGCGCTCGGTCAGCGCGCGGATCGGCTCGTTGTTCGCCTGGGCGCGGGCATTGATCTTGTCGTCCACGTCGGTGACGTTGCGCACATAGACCACGCGCGGATATAGGCGCCGCAGCAGGCGGTAGAGCACGTCGAACACCACCACCGGGCGCGCGTTGCCGATATGGGCGCGGTCGTAGACGGTGTTGCCGCAGACATACATGCGCACGCGCGCCGGATCGATCGGCGCGAACAGTTCCTTGCGGCGCGTCAGCGTATTGTGCAGGACCAGCGGCACGGATTCCGGCTTCCCTAGGCAGTGCGTCCCAGCAGCCGGGCAGCGGCGCGGTCGCGGCCGATGAGGGGTAGCAGAGCCGCAAGCTCCGGTCCATCCCCGCGCCCGGTCAGCGCCAAGCGCAGCGGATGGAACAGGTCGCGGCCCTTGCGCGCGCTCGCCTTGGCCACGGCTCCGGTCCATTCCTTCCAGGTCGCGCCCGACCAGGGCTCGGGCGGCAGCAGCCCGGCGGCGAGCCTGGCATAGTCGGCGTCCTCGATCGCCGGCGCGATGACGGCGCGGCAGACCCGCCACCACGCTTCGGCCTCGGCGAAGCGGCGAAGATTGCCGCGCACGGCCAGCCAGAACGCCTCGTCCGCCTCGATGTCGCGCGCGAGCAGCCGCTCGCGGGCGGTGGCGAACGGCATCGCGTGAAGCTGGCGGGCATTCATCTGATCGAGCTCGGCCAGGTCGAAGCGCGGCGCGGCGCGGCCCAACCGGGCGAGGTCAAAGCGGCGGGCGAGTTCAGCCAGATCGGCGGCGGGCGCCTGGCTCGCCCCCGCGCCGAGTTGGGCCAGCAGGTTGGCCAGCGCCATCGGTTCGATGCCCCGGTCGCGGATCGAGGCCAGCGTCAGGCTGCCGATGCGCTTGGAAAGCCCGTGCCCCTCAGCGTCAAGCAGCAGCGGCAGATGGCCGAATTCCGGCACGGCGCCGCCCAGGGCGCCGAACAGCTGGATCTGGACCGCGGTGTTGGTGACATGGTCGCGTCCGCGCACCACCTGGGAGATCGCCAGCTCGATATCGTCGACCACCGAGGTCAGCGTGTAGAGCGGCACCCCGTCCTCGCGCAGCAGCACCGGGTCGCTCAGGTGCCGCGCGTCGTAGGCCTGCGCGCCCTCGACCAGATCGTCCCAACGCATCTGGCCCGCCTCGAGCCGGAAGCGCCAATGCGGCCGGCGTCCCTCCGCCTCCAGTTTGCGCCGGTCGGCATCGGTGAGTTCGAGCGCCGCGCGGTCGTAGATCGGCGGCTGATGCCGCGCGAGCTGGCGGCGGCGCTTCTCGGCTAGCTCCTCGGCGCTCTCGTAGCAGGGATAGGCGCGTCCCGACGCCTTCAGCTGCTCCATCGCCGCCGCGTACCGGTCCAGCCGGTCGGACTGGCGCGCCTCGGCGTCCCAACCCAGTCCCAGCCAGGCGAGGTCGGCGCGGATCGCCTCCTCGAACTCGGGCCGGCTGCGCCCGCGGTCGGTATCGTCGATGCGCAGAATGAACCCGCCGCCCGAGCGCCGCGCGTGCAGCCAGTTGGCCAGCGCGACATAGGCGTTGCCGACATGCAGCAGCCCGGTCGGGCTGGGCGCGAAACGCAGCCGGGCGGCCATCGACTAGACCGCGTCGGTGAAGCCGTTGACGATCGGATAGCGGCGGTCGCGGCCGAAGGCCCGGCTGGTCACCTTGACTCCGGGGGGGGCCTGGCGGCGCTTGTACTCGGCGCGGTCGAGCAGGCGGAACACCTTGCGCACCGTCTGGGCGTCGTGGCCGGCGGCGACGATCTCGGCCGGGCCCATCTCGCGCTCGATCAGGCATTCCAGGATCGCATCCAGCTCGGCATAGGGCGGCAGGCTGTCCTGGTCGGTCTGGTTCGGGCGCAGCTCGGCGGTCGGCGCCTTGGTCAGCACACGCGGCGGCATCACCGGACCCTTGGCGCCCAACGCGCCCTCCGGCCGGTTCGCGTTGCGCCAGGCGGCGAGCGCGAAGACGGTGGTCTTGTAGATGTCCTTGAGCACGGCGAAGCCGCCGCACATGTCCCCGTAGAGGGTGGCGTAGCCGGCCGACATTTCCGACTTGTTCCCGGTCGAGACCACCATGTAGCCGAACTTGTTGGACAGCGCCATCAGCGTCACGCCGCGCGCGCGCGACTGGAGATTTTCCTCGGTGATGTCGGGTGCGCGGCCGCGGAACTCGGGCGCCAGCATCGCGCCGTAGGCGTCCATCGCCGGGCGGATGTCGATATTGTCGAGCCGGACCCCGCACATCCGTGCCACCTCGGCCGCGTCCTCCAGACTGTCGCGCGAGGTGAACGGCGAGGGCATCATCACGCACCAGACGCGCGCCGGGCCGAGCGCGTCCGCCGCCACCGCCGCGGCGAGCGCGCTGTCGATGCCTCCCGACAGCCCGATCAGCACGCCGGCGAAGCGGTTCTTGTGCACATAGTCGGCGAGGCCGAGCATCATCGCGCGGTAGATCGCCTCCAGCCCCTCGACCGGGCGCGCGAGCGGCGCCGGATCGCAGTGCCAGCCGGTATTGCCGTTTCGCCGCCAGTGCGAGATCTCCACGGCTTCGCGCCAGGAGGGAAGCTGGCGCACCCGCGTGCCGTCGGCGTCGAGCACGAAGGAGGCGCCGTCGAACACCAGCTCGTCCTGCCCGCCGATCTGGTTGACGTAGAGCAGCGGCAGGCCGGTCTCGGCCACCCGCGCCTCGGCGTGCTCGAGCCGCAGATGCAGCTTGTCGGTCTCGAAAGGCGAGCCGTTGGGAACCAGGAACAGCTCGGCGCCCGAATCGCGCAGATGGCGGGGCACATCCGGGAACCAGATATCCTCGCAGATGGCCAGGCCGAGCCGGACGCCGCGGAACTCCAGCGGATCGGGCGGCGGAGCCGGGGCGAATACGCGGGCCTCGTCGAACACGCCGTAATTGGGCAGGTGATGCTTGCGCACCAATGCCGCGATGCGTCCGCCGTCGAGCAGGGCGGCTGCGTTGTAGCGTGCGCCATCCTGCTTCCAGGGCGCGCCGACCAGCAGGGCCGGACCTCCATCCCCCGTCTCCCGGGCGAGTTCGCGCACGCCGGATTCCACCGCCGCGAGGAACGCATCCTTCAGCACCAGGTCTTCGGGCGGATAGCCGGAGACCGCGAGTTCGGGCAGGACGACCAGATCGGCCCCGGCCGCGGCGGCGCGCGCCTCGCGGATGCGCCGGACATTGCCCGGGACATCGCCCACGGTCGGATTGATCTGCGCCAGCGCGATGGCAAGCCGGTCGATCACGGAAAGCGTCCGAACATGTTGGTTGCGCGGTTCATCGCGGGGCGGGCCTGCCTCCGCCACCCGCCGGGCGGGCGCGTCAGCAATCGGGTTTGGGCAAGGGCTCGAGCTTGTCGAGCGTCGCCTTGAGGGTGAAATCGCCGAACGACTGGATCATCTCGTCGGCGACGCCGTTGGTGTAGTAGCGCAGGCTGACCTCGTAGTCCGGCACCGCGTCGGTGGTGCCGAGCGGATAGAAGGCGAGCTGCACCAGCCAGGAGGGCGCCGAAAGCAGCGTTGCGTTCACCGCCCGCTTTTGCAGCGCCGGGCTCTGATTGCTGTTGGCGGGCAGGGG
>JASHSH010000153.1 GCA_030040955.1 Rhodospirillales bacterium | reverse complement strand
GCGCGCACCGCGCCGACCAGCGCCTCGGTCGACGTGCTTGGGCCGGCGCCGGCCCCGCTCCAGCTGCTGCGCGGCCGCCACCGCCGGCGCTTTATGCTGCGGGCTGAGCGGCGCATCGCCGTGCCCGATCTGGTGCGCGGCTGGCTCGGCCGGTTCCGTGCCAAGGGCGGCGTGCGCATCCAGGTCGATATCGACCCCTATTCGTTTTATTGACCCGGACCAGCCCGCCCCGCCTGAAATCTTTTTGAAACCTTTGCCGGGCAGGCTCCCGGGACCTACCCTGTCGAAAGCCGCCGATGCCCAGCGAGCGCAACAGGCAGTTCATCGAGACCCAGTTCGGCCTCGCCACCACGGCGCAGGCGGCGGGCCGCATCGACGACGCGATCATCCATTATCGCGCCGCGCTCGCGCTCGACCCCGATCTGCCCGAAGCCCACAACAATCTCGGCGTTGCCCTGGAGAATTCCGGCCGGCTCGACGAGGCGCTCGGTCATTATCGCGCCGCTGTCGTATGCCGGCCCGGATACGCCGAAGCCTACGTCAATCTGGGCAACGCGCTCGCGGGACAGGGAAAGGGAGGCGAAGCGGTCGCCGCCTATCGCCGCGCCATCGAGATCGATCCCTCCCGGCCCGAAGCGCACTACAATCTGGGCAACTGCCTCTACGTGCTGCGCAAACTGACCGAGGCGGCGGCGGCGTTCCGCCGCGCGATCGAGCTGCGCCCGGACCATGCCGAGGCGCACAACAATCTGGGCATCGTATTGCAGGAACTCTACCGCACGCGCGAGGCCGTGGCCGCGTACCGCCAGGCCCTGGCGCTGCGCCCCGACATGGCGGAAGCGCATGCCAATCTCGGCAATGTGCTGGTCGAACTCGGCGAATTCGACGCAGCGATGGCAGAGTTTCTGCGCTCGATCGAGTATGCGCCCGGGCAGCCGAACTTCTACTTCAACCTGTCCAACTTGAGGACCTTCGCGCCCGGCGACGCCCATCTGGCGGCGATGGAATCGCTCGCGCGCGATCTCGCCTCCCTGCCGCCCGACCAGGCGATCGCGCTGCTGTTCGCGCTGGCCAAGGCATATGGTGACATCGGGGAACACGAGCGCGCATTCCGCCACCTGGCCGAAGGCAATCTGCGCAAGCGCCGCGGCATCGCCTACGACGAGGCAGCAACACTCGGCTCCTTCGACCGCATCCGCAAGACCTTCTCCCGCGAGCTGCTGGCCAAGCGGCGCGATGCCGGCGATCCGTCGCCCAAGCCCGTGTTCATTGTCGGCATGCCGCGCTCGGGCACCACGCTGGTCGAGCAGATTCTGGCCAGCCACCCGTCCGTGTTCGGCGCCGGCGAGCTCTATGACCTCGACGACATCGTGACGGAATTGGGCAATGACGCGTTCCCCGAGGCGGCGGCCCGCTTGCCGGATGCCGAGTTGCGCGCCCTCGGTGCGCGCTATGTGGCCCGATTGCCCTCCGAGGCCGGCGCGGCCAAGCGCGTTACCGACAAGATGACCTGGAACTTCCGCTATGTCGGACTCATCCGGCTGATCCTGCCGAACGCCCGCATCGTGCATATGCGCCGCGATCCGGTGGATACCTGCATGTCCTGCTTCGCGCGGCTGTTCGCGCGCGAGCAGGCGCATACCTACGACCTGGCGGAACTCGGGCGCTATTACCGTGCCTACCGAACACTGATGGCACATTGGCGCGAAGTGCTGCCTGCCGGCGTGATGCTCGAACTCGACTACGAATCAGTGGTCGCCGATCTCGAAGGTTCGGCGCGCCGGCTGCTCGCCCATCTCGGCCTGCCGTGGGACGAGGCCTGCCTGTCCTTCCATGCCACGCGCCGCCCTGTGCGCACCTCGAGCGCGGTGCAGGTCCGCCAGCCGATCTACCGCAGCGCGGTGGGACGCTGGGCGCCATACCTGCCTTACGTCGGCACACTGACGGCGACGCTCGACGAAACCGCAGCGAAAGCAGGCGCCGCACGTTGAAGCCGCGGCGTTTCCGCTTGCCTAAGCCCACCCCGCCCGAAACAATGGGCGCGGGGAGGGCGCCCGGACGGGCGCGGCGTTCGGCATGTTCCTGGGCATCGACCTCGGCACGACGGGGGTGAAATCGGTCCTCGTCGACGAGAAGGGCGCGGTCGTGGCGACCGTCAGCGCCGGACTCGCCGTGTCCCGGCCGCATCCCGGCTGGTCGGAGCAGGACCCCGAGGATTGGTGGCGGGCCACGCAGGCGACGCTCGACGGGCTGGCGCGGGACCACGCGCGCGCGCTCGGCCGGGTCATCGGCATCGGGCTTTCCGGCCAGATGCACGGGGCGACGCTGCTCGATGCGTCCGACAAGGTGCTGCGTCCCGCGATCCTGTGGAACGACGGCCGCTCGGGGGCGGAATGCGCGGAGCTGGAGGCGGCTTGCCCGGCGGCGCGGCGCATCGCCGGCAATATCGCGATGCCCGGATTCACCGCGCCCAAGCTGCTCTGGGTGCGCAAGCACGAGCCAGCCATTTTCGCCAAGGTTCGCCGGGTGCTGCTGCCGAAGGATTACGTGCGGTTGCGCCTTTCGGGCGATTACGTCTCCGACATGTCGGACGCGTCGGGTACCTTCTGGCTCGACGTCGCGGCGCGCGACTGGTCCGATGAGTTGTTGGCCGCCACCGGACTCGACCGCTCCCATATGCCGCGCCTGGTCGAGGGCTCCGCCGTCTCGGGCAGGCTGCGCGCCGATCTCGCCGCGCGTTGGGGCATCGGCAAGCCTCCCGTGATCGCGGGCGGCGGGGGCGACAACGCCGCCTCGGCCTGCGGCATCGGCGCGGTGAGTCCGGGGGCCGCCTTCGCCTCGCTCGGCACGTCCGGCGTGCTATTCGTGTCGAACGCGCGCTTCTCGCCCAATACCGAGGGCGCGGTGCACGCCTTCTGCCATGCGTTGCCCGGGACCTGGCACCAGATGGGGGTGATCCTGTCGGCGACCGACAGCCTCAATTGGCTGGCGGGCCTGCTGGGCAAGCCGGCGGCGGAACTCACCGCCGCGCTTGGTGCCAAGCTGGCCGGACCCTCGGCGACCTTGTTCCTGCCCTATCTCTCCGGCGAGCGCACGCCGCACAACGATCCGGCCGCGCGCGGCGTGTTCGTCGGCATCGGACACGAGACGGATGCGCGCGCCATGACCCAGGCGGTGCTCGAAGGCGTCGCTTTCGCCTTCCGCGACTGCCTGCGCGTGCTGGAGGACGCGGGTAGCCGGGTCGAACGCGCCGCGGCGGTGGGCGGGGGTGCGCGTTCGCGGCTCTGGCTTTCGATCCTCGCCAATGTGCTGAACCGGCCGCTCGATCTGCCGCACGACAGCGACTACGGCGCCGCCTTCGGCGCCGCGCGGCTCGGCATGGCGGCGGCGCTGGGCGGCGACGCGCGCCGGTTCATGTCCGCCCCGCCGATCGAGGCCGCCATCGAGCCCGATCCCTCGCTCG
>JASHSH010000152.1 GCA_030040955.1 Rhodospirillales bacterium | reverse complement strand
AGCGCATGGGCGCGCCGGGCGGCGTCGCGGATCTCCGCCTCGGAGGCGGCGGGCTTGCCGTAGCGGATATTGTCGCGGATCGAGCGGTGCAGCAGCGAGGTATCCTGCGTCACCATGGCGATCGAGGCGCGCAGGCTCTCCTGCGTCACGTTGGCGATGTCCTGCCCGTCGATCAGGATGCGGCCCGATTCCACCTCGTAGAAGCGCAGCAGCAGGTTGACCAGCGTGGACTTGCCGGCGCCGGAGCGGCCGATCAGCCCCACCCGCTCGCCCGGCGCGACCGCGAGATCGATGCCGCGCAGCACGCCGCGGCTGGTGCCGTAGCCGAAGCGCACATCCTCGAAGCGGACCGCGCCCGCGCCGACGCGCAAGGAGACCGCGCCCGGCCTATCCGGCATCTGGCGCGGCACCGAGATCGAACGCATGCCGTCGAGCACTACGCCGACATTCTCGAAGATCGCGGTCACGTTCTGCGCCACCCAGCCGGCGACGTTGGCGATCTGCCAGGCGAGCGGCATCGCCATCGCCACCGCGGCGACGCTCACCCGCCCGCTCGACCAGAGCCAGATCGAGACCAGGCCGGTGCCGACCAGCAGCGAGGCGTTGAGCAGCGTCAGCGTCAGGCTGAACAGGGTGATCAGGCGGAGCTGGCGGCGGAACACGCCGGTATGCTCGTCGACCGCCTGGCGCACGAACTCGTCCTCGTCGCGCGGCCGGGCGAACAGCTTGACGGTGAGGATGTTGGTGTAACTGTCGACCACGCGGCCCGTCAGCGCCGAGCGCACCACCGAGAGATCGCGCGAGCGGTCGCGCAGGCGCGGCACGAAATAGGCGAGGAAGGCGGCGTATCCCGCGAACCAGAGCGCGACCGGCGCGGCCAGGCGCACATCGTTGGAGGCGAGCAGAGCCATCGCGCTGCCGCCATATACCAAGATGTAGAGCACCGCGTTGGTCCCGGCGACCACGCTCTCGCGCAGCGCCGGACCGGTCTGCATGATGCGGTTGGCGATGCGCCCGGCGAAATCGTTCTGGAAGAAGGTCCAGCTCTGGCGCACCACGTGCCAATGGCTCTGCCAGCGCACCAGATTGGTCAGCCCGGCGGCGATCGACTGGTTGGTCACCAGCGCCTGCGCGAACAGCGCGAGCGGCCGCGCCACGATCAGCACGCCGAGCATGAGGCCGAGCTGCGGCCAGGTCTCGCGCAGGAGCGTCCCCGGGTCGTGGCTCGAGATCAGCCCCACCACCTTGCCGATGAAGACGGGGATGGTGGTGTCGAGGAGCGCGACCGCGAAGCCGGTTACGAACAGCACGGCCACCAGCCCGCGCGCCTGGCGCACATAGTGCCAGTAGAAGGCGGCGAGGCCGGCGGGCGGAGTTGCGTCGAGCGGCGGTGCGGTCGGCTCCAGCAGCCGCTCGAAGAAGCGAAACAGACCCATGCCCGCGATCCGCTGAACCGATCCGCGCCGGCCGATGCGCACGTCCCAGGCCGCGCCGCGCCGGCGGATTTCCACCCGCTGTCAACTGGCGCGAGAGTAGCACCGGGGACGGGCCGCTCACAGTGCCGGCCATCGATTCTGCGTTACGCCTAGCCCCTCCCGCCCTTCGTCATGCCCGGGCCGGGCATCCACGCGGTCATTGCAAAGCGAATACCGTGGATGGCCGGCTCAAGCCCGGCCATGACGGCTTCCCCGGCTTTGGTCCCCATTCCGCGTCATGCCCCGACCCTTGCAACCGCACCCGCGCCGCGCGGTGGCGTTGGGCCGCGCGCCGGTCTAGGCTCGGGCAAAATCCGAGGAGGCGCCCATGGATAGCCTGATCGCTTCGCGCCGCGAGCTGCTGCTCGCGCCGCTGCTCGCCGCCTTGCCCGCCGCGCTGGCGTCCCTGCCCGCGCGCGCCGCGCCCGACCCAACGATGACGATCGTGAAACTTCCGGCCGAGCTAACCTGGAACCGGCTGCTCGATTCGCCGCCGCAGAGCGTGGAAAGCACGATGCTGTGGGGCAAGACCTCGGAGGAAGGCCTCTATTACACGCTGATCCGCTGGTATCCCGGCTATATGAGCGCGCCGCACTGGTACGAGACCGATCGCTACTGCACGGTGGTGTCGGGCACCTGGTGGGTGACCAGCGGCGACAAGTTCGATCCCGAAAGCACGGTGCCCGCGCCGGCCGGCAGCTTCATCCGCCGGGTGGCGCGCACGCCGCACTATGACGGGGTGAAGAAGGACGGCACCGAGCCGGCGGTGATCGCCATCTGCGGCATCGGGCCCATCACCTTCCACAATGCCGAGCCGGGCACCACCGGCTGGCGGAAGCTGTAGGGACGCGGACGCTAAATCGCCACCTCGCGGCCAAGCTCGACCACATTGTCGCGCGGCAGCTTGAAATATTCGCTGACATGGGCCGAGTTGCGCTGCATCAGCGCGAAGGTCATCTCGACCCAGCGCGGCAGATGGGGGCCGTCCTCGCGCGCGATCACGGTCTCGTGGCCGACATAATAAGTCATGTCGTGCAGATCGACCTTGCAGCCGAGCCCGTGCGCATGCGCGAGCAGACCAGGAATGTCGGGCCGCTCCATGAAGCCGAAGCGCGCGGTGATGCGCCAGAAATGATCGGCCAGGCGGTCGTAGCGCACCCGCTCGGACTCGGCGATCCAGGGCTTCGCCTCGGTGATCACGGTAAGCGCGACCAGCTTCTGGTGCAGCGCGCGGTTCTGCTTGAGGTGCCAGACCAGGACCGGAGGCACGTCGGCGCGCGTGCGGGTCAGGAACACCGCCGTGCCGGGAACGCGCGGCACATGGTCGCGCTCGACGCGGGCCATGAACGCATCCACCGGCACGGTCGCCTCGTGCAGCCGCTCGCCCATCGCGCGGGCGCCGCTGTGCCAGATCAGCATCACGGCGTAGACGCAGGCGGCGAGCGCAAGCGGCACGTAACCGCCGTCGAGAAACTTCTCCATGTTGGCGATGAAGAAGCCGCCATCGACCAGGATGAACAGGCCGGCGAGCGCGGCGGCCGCGGGCAGGCTCCACAGCCAGACCTCGCGCATGGCGATGAACAGCAGCGCCGAGGTGAACAGCATCGTGCCGGAGACCGCGATGCCATAGGCGGCGGCCAGATTGTCGGACTTGCCGAAGCCCACCGTGAGGCCGAGCGTGGCCAGCATCAGCAGCCAGTTCACCGGCCCGACATAGATCTGGCCGTAGCCGGTCTCCGAGGTCTGGCGGATCTGCATGCGCGGCAGCCA
>JASHSH010000017.1 GCA_030040955.1 Rhodospirillales bacterium | reverse complement strand
CCAGCTTGTTCTCCAGATACATCTTGCGCAGGTAGAAGCTGTGCATCGCCGCCGGCATGCGGGTGGAATCGGAGTTCCAGTAGAGCAGGTCGAAGGGGAACGGGTCCTTGCCGAGCAGGTAATTATTCACCACGAACGACCAGATCAGGTCGTTGGCACGCAGCATGTTGAAGGTGTTGCCCATCTCCGAGGCTTCGAAATAGCCCTGCTGGCTCATCTTCTCCTCGAGGTACTGGAGCTGCACCTCGTCGATGAACACGGTCAGGTCGCCGGCCTCGCGGAAATCGGTCAGGCTGGCGAAGAAGGTGGAACTGACCACGCGGTCGTCGCCCTTCGCCGCCATGTAGGCGAGCGTGGCGGCGAACAGGGTTCCGCCCAGGCAATAGCCGATCACATTCAGCCGCCGCTCGCTGGTGATCGCCTCGATCGCCTCGAGCGCGGCTAGCGGCCCCTCGATCAGATAATCCTCGAAGGTCTTGGCGGCGAGCTTCTCGTCCGGATTGACCCAGCTCACCATGAACACGGTGTGGCCCTGCTCGACCGCCCAGCGCACGAACGAATTGTGGGGGCGCAAATCCAGGATGTAGTACTTGTTGATCCAGGGCGGCAGGATCAACAGCGGACGCTGGAACACGGTCTCGGTAGCCGGGGCGTACTGGATCAGCTGCATCAGGTCGTTCTGGAAGATCACCTTGCCCGGCGTGGTGGCGATGTTCTCGCCCACCTTGAACGCGTCGGGGTCGGTCATGGAGATGGCGAGCTTGCCCCGGCCGCGCTCGAGGTCGCCGAGCAGGTTGCCCAGCCCCTTGATCAGATTCTCCCCGCCCGATTCGACGGTGGCGCGCAGCACCTCGGGATTGGTGACGACGAAATTCGAGGGCGCCATCGCGTCGACGAACTGCCGCGTGTAGAAGTCGACCTTGCGCGCGGTGTGCGCGTCCAGCCCCTGCGCGCCGCCGACCACGCCCTGCACCCAGCGCGCGGTGAGCAGATACGACTGCTTGATGAAGTCGAACACCTCGTTCTGCTGCCACATCTCGTCCTTGAAGCGCCGGTCGGCCTTGTCCGGCACGGCGACCGGCTTCGGCTCCACCCCCATCATGCGCTGCGCGGTGTTCTGCCAGAGCTGGAGATAGTCGCGCCACAGGCTCATCTGGGCCTCGACCAGCTTGGTCGGGTCGGCCATCAGATTCGCCGTCATCTGCATGAAGGCGCTGCCGATATTGAGCGGATCGAACCCGCCGGGCTGCTTCTCGCCCGACTGGCGGGAAAGAAAGTCGCCGACGATCCGCTGGCTGCGCTCGGCGATGCTGGCCATCGCCTTGGCCAGCTCCCTGGTGTCCACCTGCATCGGGTCCGGCCTCGACTCGTCGGACATGGACCTCGCCTCCCGCGCGGCTTTCCGCCGCTTTCGCCCGCGCCCGCAGCCCCTTCGCTTCCGGACGCCATCCCTATATAATCGGCGGCAAGAATTTGTGAAACCCCGGCCGCCGCCGGCCCGTGCCGGTCGTGGAGGGGTGATCTTGCGAGGAGCGGGAAGGCAATGACGGTTCGGATTCGGGAAGCTCGAAACGGGCGCCGCGGCGGCGCGATGCTGGCGGCGGGCGCGCTCCTGGCGGCGGCCAGCCTGGCCGGCTGCTCGTCGATTCCCGATTCGCTCAATCCGGTGAACTGGGCCCAGGGCGTCGGCGATTGGGTGTCCGACACCACCGACTGGGTGATGGGCAATACGCCCGACGAAACCCAGCCCGCCGCGCAGCCCGACCAGTCCGCCCAAAGCGACCAGACGCCGAAGCTGGGCAACGACCAGCGTCCGGTGCCGCCCTCGCAGACGCAGAAGCAGGCGCAGATGGACGAGCTCGCCGCCGACCGCGCCAACGCCGATTACGACGAAGCGGAGGCCAAGCGCGAGGGCGCCGACACCCGCTCGCTCGACGATCAGCTCCAGGGCCAGCCCGAGCCCGCGTCGCAGGTCGCCTCCGCGACTCCCGCGCCCGCGGCCTCCAATGAGAGCGACCAGCTCCCGGGTCAGGCGACCTCGCCGCCGCCCGCGCCGAAGCCGAACGCTGCGACCGCGCCCAAGCCGATTGCCGCCGCTCCCGCGCCGGCTCCCGTGCCAGCGACCGCGCCTATGCCGGCGCCCGCGCCCGCCGGGCAGGGCGCCAACCCGCAGGACGAGTCCGCAGTGTCCGACGAGGATCTCACCGCCGATCTGCTGAACGAGCCGGTGGTCGAGCCGGGCAGCGACGCCGATGTCGAGGCCGCGCCGCCCCCGCCTCCGCCCGGTGCGGCACCCGCTCCGGTCGCCCGCCCGATGACTGCGGCTCCCGCGCCGATGCCCGCCGCCGCGCCGGCTCCCGCCGCGATGGCGTCGGCGCCCTCGGGTGCCCCGATCGGAAGCTCGGTCGAGGATACCTATCATAAGCGCCTCGCCGAATTCTCGCAGCCCGCGCCGCTTCAGGTGGCGTCGGCCGCGCCCGCGCCGGTCCCTTCCGACGCCGGGATGGCGTCCGCCTCCGGCTCGGGCATCAAGCTGATCCCGCCGGGCCAGACGCGCCTGGTGGCCGCGCACGGATCGGGCGGCGCGCATCCGTTGAGCGCGCTCGATCCGAACAAGGCGGCGGCCTCGTTCATGGTCGCCGATCTGGCCTTCGGCGAAGGCACCTTCGCGCTCGACCAGGGCGGCGAGAGCCAGCTCCGCGACGTGGCCCAGCTCTACCGCCAGAGCGGCGGCAGCGCCCGCATCGAGGTGGTGGGCCACTCGAACAGCTCGCGCCTCGACGTGAGCGCCGCCGCCAACATGGAGGACAACCGCTCGCTAGCCGCCCAGCGCGCCGACGCGGTGGCGGTGGCCCTCGAACATCTCGGCGTGCCCGCCAGCCACATCTATGCCGGCGGACTCGAGGACGGTACCGGCGATCACACCGAGGTGTTCGCCGAGTTCTGAGCCCGAAACCCATCGACAGGGGCCGGTCGGCGGGCTAGACATCAGGCCCAGCCCTCCGGCGGTCGGCCGGGATTCGAGGTGTCGTCGCGCCATGGAAACCGAGTTTCACCGCATCAAGCGGCTGCCGCCTTACGTCTTCGCCGAGGTCAACGCGATGAAGGCGCGGGCCCGCGCCGCCGGCGAAGACATCATCGATCTCGGCATGGGCAATCCCGACCAGCCCACCCCCGCCCATATCGTCGACAAGCTGGTCGAGGCCGCGCGCAACCCGCGCACCCACCGCTATTCCACCTCGCGCGGCATTCCCGGACTGCGCAAGGCGTTCGCCGCCTATTACGCGCGGCGCTTCGGCGTCGAGCTCGATCCGGAGACGGAGTGCATCGTCACCCTCGGCTCGAAGGAGGGGCTCGCCAACCTGGCCCAGGCGATTACCAGCCCGGGCGACATGCTGCTGGTGCCTTCGCCGAGCTATCCGATCCATCCCTACGGTTTCATCATCGCCGGCGGGTCGGTGCGCCACGTCCCCGTGGTGCCGGACCGCGACTTCCTCGCCGCGCTGGAGCGCGCCGTCGCGCACACCGTGCCCAAGCCGGTGGCGCTGGTGCTCAATTATCCGTCGAACCCGACCGCGCTGGTCGCCGATCTCGACTTCTACGGCGAGGTGGTCGATTTCTGCCGCCATCACGGCATCTACATCCTGTCCGACCTGGCCTATGCCGAGCTCTATTTCGACGGCCGCCCGCCGCCCTCGATCCTCCAGATCCCGGGCGCGCGCGAGGTGGCGCTCGAATTCACCTCGATGTCGAAGACCTACAATATGCCCGGCTGGCGCATCGGTTTCGCCGCCGGCAACAGGACGCTGATCGGGGCGCTCGCCCGCATCAAGTCGTATCTCGACTACGGCGCCTTCACCCCGATCCAGGTGGCGGCGGCGGCGGCGCTCAACGGTCCGCAGGACTGCGTGGCCGAGATCCGCCAGCGCTACAAGGACCGCCGCGACGTGCTGATCGAGGGCCTGGCCGCCGCCGGCTGGCAGGTGCCGAGCCCGCCCGCCACCATGTTCGCCTGGGCGCCGATCCCACCCGTGTTCGCGCATCTTGGCTCGCTCGAATTCGCCAAGCTGCTGCTGCGCGAGGCGCGTGTGGCTGTCTCGCCCGGCATCGGTTTCGGCGAACATGGCGAGGGCTTCGTGCGCATCGCGCTGGTCGAGAACCGGCAACGCATCCGCCAGGCGGCGCGCAGCGTCAAGGCGTTCCTCGCCGCCGCCGACCGCGCCACCGAACCCGCCGAGTCGCGCCGCGCCGTCTCCGAGGTCGGATAACGCATGGCGGAACGGCCATTGCGGGTGGCGGTCGCCGGCCTGGGCACGGTCGGCGCCGGAACGGTCCGGCTGCTCGGCGAGCAGGCCCCGATCCTCGCCGCCCGCGCCGGACGCCCGATACAGGTGGTGGCCGTTGCCGCGCGCGACCGCAAGCGCGACCGCGGAATTGCTCTCGACGGCATCGCCTGGTTCGACGATGCCGAGCACATGGCGGCCGAGGCCGAGGCCGACGCGGTGGTCGAGGCGATCGGCGGCGTGGACCGAATCGCGCTCGGGGTCAGCATGGAAGCGATCCGGCGCGGCCGCCACCTGGTCACCGCCAACAAGGCTCTGCTCGCCAAGCGCGGCGCCGAGCTTGCCCGCGCGGCGGAAGAGAAAGGAGTGGCGCTCGCCTTCGAGGCGGCGGTGGCGGGCGGCATCCCGATCCTGAAGTCGCTGCGCGAGGGTCTGGCCGGCAACCGGATCGCGCAGGTCTACGGAATCCTCAACGGTACCTGCAACTACATCCTCACCACGATGCGCGAGACCGGGCGCGATTTCGCCGAGGTGCTGGCCGAGGCGCAGCGGCTCGGCTATGCCGAGGCCGACCCCGCACTCGACATCGACGGCATCGACGCCGCCCACAAGCTCGCCATCCTGGCCAGCCTCGCCTTCGGCACCCGGGTCGATTTCGACCGCGTCCATGTCGAGGGCATCCGCCACGTCACCGCGCTCGACATCCGTTTCGCCGAGGAGTTGGGCTTCCGCATCAAGCTGCTTGGCATCGCGCGGCGTGGCCAAGGGGGAATCGAGCAGCGCGTGCATGCCTGCATGGTGCCGGTCGGCTCGCCGATCGCGCGCGTCGAGGGTGTGTTCAACGCGGTGGTGGCGGAAGGCGATTTCGTCGGCCGCACCCTGTTCGAGGGGCGCG
>JASHSH010000151.1 GCA_030040955.1 Rhodospirillales bacterium | reverse complement strand
GCCGGTGCCGGCGCGGGCGCGGGCGGAGGCGTCGCCGGCGTCTCCATCGCCACCTCCACCTTCGACGATGCCGCCGCCTTTTCCGCGGCGATCTTCTTGTTGAGCGCGGCCACCTTGGCCTTGGCCACGTCGGCGAACTGGCCCTTCGGATATTTCTTCAAATAGAGCCGGAGCTGCGCCGGATCGTCGCTGTCCTTCACCGATTCCCAGAACGACATTTCCAAGGCCAGCTTGTCGGCGTCGGACTCGGCCGGCGCGGTCGGCGGAGGGGCGATCGGCGCGGCGGCGGTCGCCGGCGATTCGGGGCGCGCCGCGGGCGCGGGCGAGGCCATCGCGACCGTGGCCGCTCCCCCGCCGGACGTCGTGAGGTCCCGCACGCGCACCTTGGCCAGCGCCGCGAACATGCCGTGCGGATACTGTTCGAGATAGGCCTGGAACATCGCCGGATTTTGGCTGTCCTTGACCGAGCTCCAGAACGCGATTTCGACCTGCACCTGATCGGGCCCGGGCTGGGCGGTGCCCGCGGCTGGAGCGGGCGCGGCGGCGGGCGGCGGGGCGAGTGCGGGCGAACTCGCCGGCGCGGAGACGTTGCGCGACGTATCCGCGGTTTGGGGTTCCGCCATCGCGACGGCCTCTCCGGTCCCCCCGGCGGCGATGGGTCTCGAAGCCACCTGCACGCTGGTGGACGCCGACAAGTTGTCCGCGTTCGACGAACTTCCCGCCGCTCCCGTGCCGCTCTCGCCGGAGGAAGAACGGCTTGCGGTCAGCACTTCGGGACCAGCCGAAGACGGTGGCGCGCCGCCATATTCCTTGATTTTCACCTTCGCGACTTCGGCGAAGATGCCGCGCGGATACTTGTCGAGATAGGCCTCGAACAGCGCCGCGTCGCGGCTGTCCTTGATCGAATCCCAGAACTCCACCTCCTTCGCGATGTCGTCGGGAGTTGGAGAAATTCTCGGTGAAGGCCCGGGCTGCGGCGGGCCATCCGGCGGCGCGGGGGCGCCGACGAAATAGAACTTGCCCGAAATCGGCGAGTGCGCGAGCCAGGGCGTCTGCTCCTTGCTGGTCGCGTCCATCACCGCGAGGCCCACCTGGTTGAGCGCCTCTTGCGCTTCCAGCCCGGGCTGGCGCAACTGCTCCGCCAGCGCCTTGCTGTACGGGCTGTCGACATCGCCGTCGCGCGCCACGCCGCCGGGCTGGGTCGCATACGAGATCAGCGTGCCCTCGGGCGCCTGCATCTCGGCAAGCCCGCCCTTCACGTCGCGCACATCGCCGCTCGCCAGCGGATTGTTGCGGCAGGCGTCCAAGATCACCAGGTTGAACTTGGCGCCCGAGTCCTTCATCTCGTCGAGCACGATCTGCACGTTCACCATCTGGAGCGCGATGTCGGCCTTGTGGCTCGGATTGGCGGAGACCGGCACCAGCCAGTTGCCGCCGCGCGCCTGGATGCCGTGGCCGGCATAGTAGAACACGCCAGCTTGCGCGCCTTGGAGCGCGGCGCCGAAATCGGCGATCCTGTTTTCCAGCTCGCCCTTGTCGAGATCGATCAGCGGGCCGTCGCCGACCAATGTGAACCCGTCCGCCTTCAGCACGTCCGCGATCAGCTTCGCGTCGTTCTTCGGGTTCGTCAGCGGGGCGATGTTCTTGTAGGCGCCGTTGCCGATCACCAGCGCGACGCGCTTCTCGGGTTCGGCGTAGGCCGGTCCGCCCGCCGCCCATGCCGCGAGCGCCGCGAGCAATGCGATGACAGTGACGCGCCGCATCCCCGGCCTCCCCGTATGCAACCGTCAGTAGTCAACAGTACCACGCCGGCAACGAACGGAAAATAGGTTCGATTGTCGAGCAGTGCTTCGGTTTGCCGTCCCTTCGAGACATTTTTTCGTCTCAACCTGAGCCGACGCGAAGCGTCGAGTCGAAGGAGAGGCGAAAAATCCGATCGGGGCGGGGCAAACTGAGACAGTGGCGCTTGGAGCAAATCGGCTCGGCGCGGGCCGGCCCGCTGGCCGCGCCGATATCGCCGCGATAAGGTGCGCGCCCATGGGGGCAGCATCCGCATCCGCCTTCTCCGGCGCGGGCCTGGCCTGCCGCCGGGGCGAGCGGCCGGTCTTCGCCGGGCTCGATTTCCGCGCCCGGCCGGGCGGCGCGCTGGTCCTGCGCGGACCCAACGGCGCCGGCAAGTCGAGTCTGCTGCGCCTGCTCGCCGGGCTGGTCGCGCCGGTCGCGGGCGAATTGCGCTGGGGCGAGGCGCCGGCGCTCGAAGACCGCGAGGCGCATGCGGCGCGGCTGCATTTCCTCGGCCATCAGGACGGGATCAAGCCGGTGTTGACCGCGCGCGAGCATCTGCGCTTCTGGACCGAGCTGCGCGGGCTGCGCGCGGAGGCCGCCGCGCTCGATGCCGCGCTCGACCAAATGGCGCTGCTGCCGCTCGCGCGCACGCCCGGGCGGATGCTCTCGGCCGGGCAGAAGCGCCGGCTCGCGCTCGCCCGCCTCGCCGCCGCGCCCGCGCCGCTCTGGCTGCTCGACGAACCATCGACCGGGCTCGACGAGGCCGCGCTCGCCGCGTTCGAGTCGATGCTGGCCGCGCACCGCGCCCGTGGCGGCATCGTCATCCTCGCCACCCACGCGCCGGTCGCGCTGCCCGGCGCCGCCTTGCTCGACATGGCCGAATTCGCGCGCCGGGCGCGGGCGGCGTGAGCGCCTTCTGGGCGATCCTGCGCCGCGATCTGCGGCTCGCGCTGCGCCAGGGCGCGGACGGGCTGCTCGCGGTCGCCTTCTTCCTGCTCGCGGCGGTGATGTTTCCCTTCGGCATCGGCCCCGACGCCGAGATCCTCCGTCCCGTCGCCGCCGGCGTGCTGTGGGTCTGCGCGCTGTTCGCCTCGATGCTGTCTCTCGAGAGGCTGTTCCAGTCCGACTACGAGGATGGAAGCCTCGATCTGCTGGCGTTGGCGCCCGCGCCGCTCGAGGCCGTGATCGCCGGCAAGGCCGCGGCGCACTGGCTGACCACTGGCCTGCCGCTGCTGATCGCCGCGCCGATCCTCGGCCTGCTGCTCCAGCTTCCGCGCGAGGGCTATCTCCCGCTCGAGGCGGCGATGGCGCTGGGCACGCCCACGCTCAGCCTGCTCGGTGCGGTCGGCGCGGCGCTGACGCTGGGCGCGCGCCGGGGGGGCGTGCTGCTCGCGCTTCTCGTGCTCCCGCTCGCGCTGCCGGTGCTGATCTTCGGAGCCGGCGCGGTCGAGGGCGCGATCACCGGCCTTTCCTATCGCGCGGAGCTGATGGTGCTGGGGGGATTTCTGCTCGCCGCGGCCCCGCTCGCGCCCTTCGCCGCCGCCGCCGCTTTGCGCCAGGCGCTCGAATAAGGCCGCAACTATTTAATGATGCCCGCCTTCGCGCAGGATGCCGGAAGCGGGGGCGGTATCGTATTCCAGCCCCTCCTTGGTAAGGGTGAGCGCGAAGGGGAAATTGCCCTTCACCAGCCCCTTGCGTTCGAGCGCCGCCCAGACCGAGGGATTTTGCAGCCCCGATGCGTCGCGCGCCGCCACCACCCTCTCGCCGATATGGAAATGATCGCCGTGCGGATGCGGGATTTGGGCGAGGAAGATCGCGCCGGTGTCGGGCAAGGGCGTCGCCAGGCCGGGAAGGCGCGCCATCGCCTGAAGCAGCGCGAGCGTGCGCAATTGCAGCGGATTGAGCGAGAGCGGATTGGCCTTCGCGGGCATCAATGCCTCAGGCGTGATAGTCGGCGGGCTGGGTCTTGTCGGCCATCGCGCGCGCGCCCATCGCATTGAAGACCAGCGTGAGCAGGAAGGCGATCGCCAGGTTGAGGATCACCGTATAGAAGGCGGGATAGCCGGGGAACCCGTAGCCGAACAGCGAGAGCGGGAAGATCGAGCCGAAATTCGCCGCCGCCGCCATCCAGGTGCCGGTCA
>JASHSH010000150.1 GCA_030040955.1 Rhodospirillales bacterium | reverse complement strand
TCGCCGGCGCCGGAAGTGGAAATCGGGACCATGCGCGGCCTATTTCACACCGCGGACAACCTGAATGTCGAGGTCCTTGATTTTCTTGCGCAAGGTGTTGCGGTTGAGGCCGAGCACGTGCGCGGCCTTGATCTGGTTGCCGCGCGTGGCCTCGAGCGCCAGCATGATCAGCGGGCGCTCGACCTCGCGCAGGACGCGGTCGTATACGCCGGAGGCCGGCAGACGGTCGGCATGCGCGGCGAAATATCCGCGCAGCTGGCGCTCCACGGTGTCGGCCAGTCCGCCGCCTTCGCCCGCCGCGGCCGATGCGGTGGGGAACGAGCCGGACAGTTCCGCCTCGACCACGTCGATGCCGATCACCTCGTGCGAATAAAGCGCGGCGAGGCGTCGCACCAGATTTTCGAGTTCGCGCACGTTGCCCGGCCAGCGATGGCGCTTGAGCCGGTCCATGGCGAGCGCGTCGATCGTCTTCACGTCGAGTCCGTCGGCCGCGGCCTGGGCGAGGAAGTGGGCAACCAGTTCGGGGATGTCCTCCGAGCGTTCGCGCAACGGCGGCAGGCGGATCGGCACGACGTTGAGCCTGTAATACAGGTCCTCGCGGAACAGTCCCTGGCGGATCAGCTGGGTGAGATCGCGATGGGTCGCGGCGATGATGCGCGCATTGGCGCGGATCGGTACGCGCCCGCCGACGGTCGTGTATTCGCCCTCCTGGAGGACGCGCAGCAGCCGCGTCTGCGCCTCGGGCGGCATGTCGCCGATCTCGTCGAGGAACAGCGTGCCGCCGGTCGACTGCTCGAACCGGCCGGCGGCGCGCTGCACCGCGCCGGTGAAGGCTCCCTTCTCGTGGCCGAACAGCTCGGATTCGATCAGCTCGCGCGGGATTGCCGCCATGTTGATGGCGACGAAGGGACCGGCGCGCCGCTTGCCGTAATCGTGCAGCGCGCGGGCGACCAGCTCCTTGCCGGTGCCCGATTCGCCGGTGATCATCACGGTGAGATCGGTGCCCATCAGGCGCGCCATCGCCCGGTAGATCTCCTGCATCGCCGGCGAGCGGCCGATCAGCGGAAGCTTCTCCTCGGGTTTGTCGGCGCGCGGCTCCGAACTCGCCCCGCGCGGCGCCGAGAGCGCGCGGCGCACCACCTCGACCAGCTCGCGCAGGTCGAACGGCTTGGGCAGATATTCGAAGGCCCCGCGCTGCGTCGCCTTCACCGCCGTCAGCAGCGTGTTCTGCGCGCTCATCACCACCACGCGCAGGTCGGGACGGATGCGCTTGATCCGGGGCAGCAGGTCGAGCCCATCCTCGTCGGGCATCACCACGTCGGTGATCACCAGATCGCCGTCGCCGTCGGCGACCCAGCGCCACAGCGTCGCCGCGTTGCCGGTGGCGCGCACCTCGTAGCCGGCGCGACCCAGCGCCTGGGTGAGCACCGTACGGATGCCGCTATCGTCGTCGGCGACCAGGATGGTGGAGCTCACGCGCCCGCCTCCTTGCCTCCGGGCACCACCGGCAGCAGAACCCGGAACACGGTGCGCCGGGGCTGGCCGTCGAACTCGATGACCCCGCCGTGATCGCCGATGATCTTGGCGACCAGGGCCAGGCCGAGGCCGGTCCCGTTGGGCTTGGTGGTGACGAACGGATCGAACAGATGCGGCGCGAGGTCGTCCGGCACGCCGGGGCCGTTGTCCTGCACCGAGACGACGAGCGGCAGGTGCATGCGCGCGTCCGTGCCGCCGACGGCGAGCCGCACACTGTGCTGGAACGCGGTGGCGAGCGTGATCTCGCCGCCTTCGCCCGGCACCGCCTCGGCCGCGTTCTTGACCAGGTTGAGGAAAACCTGGACCAGCTGGTCGCGATTTCCAAACACCGGTGGCAGCGACGGATCGTAGTTCTCGGAGAAGCGCACATGCCGCCCGAACCCTGCCTCGGCGATCCGCCGCACATGTTCGAGCACGTCATGGATATTCACCGGGCTGCGTTCGATCGGCCGCTTGTCGGAGAACACTTCCATCCGGTCGACCAGGGCAACGATGCGATCTGCCTCGTCGCAGATCAGGCGGGTGAGTGAGCGGTCGTCGGGCGGGCAGTTCTGCTCGAGCAATTGCGCGGCGCCGCGGATACCGGAAAGCGGGTTCTTGACCTCGTGGGCGAGGATCGCCGCCATCGCGGTGACCGAGCGCGCGGAATTGCGGTGCGTGAGCTGGGCGCCGATCTTCAACGCCAGCGACTGCTCGTGCAGGGTCACCGCCACCCAGCCGGGAATTTCGATCAGCGGCGCCGCCTGGAAAGTCATCACCCGGTTGCCGGTGCGCGGCGTGTCGAGCGTCACCCCGTGCTCGGAGACGGTGATCTCGTCCTGGCGCGCCTGGCCTACCAGGGCGAACAGCGGACTGTCGGGCGGCAAGATGGCCGACAGCGGCTTGCCGGACAGCTGCGTCGCACTGGAATCGAACAGCTCCTCGGCCGAGGAGTTGACGAACTGGATCACGCTTTGCCCGTCAAGAACCAGCAGCGGCATCGCCAGCGCGTTGAGCACCGCGCTCGGGTCGACCTGGGACGCGGGCGGCTTGCGGCGCAGGAAGGCGAGCCGGCGGCTCATGCGGCCAGCCTCTCCTCGGCCTGATCGAAGAATTCGCGGATCAGGCGCCGCACCTCCGCCGCGTCGAGCGACTGGTTGACCGCTGCCCGGAATTTCGCCGAGTCAGGCAGCCCGCCCGAGTACCAGGCCACGTGCTTGCGCGCGATGCGGCAGCCGGTCTCCGCGCCGTAATGCCCGACGATGGCGTCGAAATGCTCGATCAGGACGGCGCGGCGCACGGCGACCGGCGGCTCGGGCGAACGCTCGCCGGTGGCAAGGAAGCGCGCCACTTGTCCCGGGAACCATGGCCGGCCGAAGGCGCCGCGCCCGATCATCACGCCGTCGGCGCCGGAATCCCGCAGCAGCTCGGCCGCCTCGTCGTAGCTGGTGACGTCGCCGTTGCCGACCACCGGGATGCGCACGGTATCCTTCACCTGGCGAATGAACGCCCAGTCGGCACGGCCGTTGTAGAGCTGGTTGCGGGTGCGGCCGTGCACCGTGACCATGCGGATGCCCGCCTCCTCGGCGATCCGGGCCAGCCTGGGCGCGTTGCGGCTCGCGATGTCCCAGCCGGTCCGCATCTTCAGGGTGACCGGCAGGCGCACCGCCTTGACCACGGCTTCGAGGATTCGTCCGGCCAGCGTCTCGTCACGCATCAGCGCCGAGCCCGCGTCGCCGTTCACCACCTTCTTCACCGGACAGCCCATGTTGATGTCGATGATCGCGGCGCCGCGATCCTCGTTCAGCCGAGCGGCCTCGGCCATCACCGCGGGATCGCAGCCCGCCAGCTGGACCGCGGCCGGCGCCTCGTCGGGCGCGAAGGTGGTCATCCGCATTGTCTGGCGGTTCTCGCGGATCACCGCCTCGGACGCGATCATCTCGGACACGACCAGCCCCGCCCCCATGCGCCTGGCCAGGCGGCGGAACGGCATGTCGGTCACCCCCGACATGGGGGCGAGAATCACCGGGTTTTCGAGCGCGACCGGGCCGATTTGGAGGGACATGGAACGACTGGGTGCCGTTGAAAGCTGCATAGTAATTATGCAAAGCCCGGATGGCAACCACCCGATGGCTATTTTTGCGGCATGGTGATATGCGCATTAAGCACTGGCACAAAGTCTTGGCAGCCCCGCGGCGCTGCCACTAGGTTTGGCGCCGGGGAGCGAAGTCGATGGTCCATTGCGTGGCGCTGGTGGTGGCGGCGGGGCGCGGCAGCCGGCTTGGCGGCCCCATCGCCAAGCAGTGGCTCGACCTCGACGGGCGCCCGCTGCTTCGCCATAGCCTCGAAACCTTGGCCGCGCATTCAATGGTCGATGGGGTGCGGGTGGTGATCCATCCCGACGACCACGACCGGTACGCGCAGGCCACACGCGGCCTCGCACTCGGCCAACCGATCGAAGGCGGCGAGACGCGCCAGGA
>JASHSH010000149.1 GCA_030040955.1 Rhodospirillales bacterium | reverse complement strand
GGGATTCGATCCGCCGCCTGCTGGCCGAGGGTCCGGGAACCGCGCGGCTGGCCGTGCCGACGCCGGACCGCTATGGCCGCACCCTGGTGGAGATGCTGAGCGCGCGCGGAACCTGGGTCCAGGCCGAGCTGCTGCGCGCGGGATTGGCGCGCGTCTCCGTTCTGCCCGATTGCCGCGCGGCGCGCGCGAGCCTGCTTGCTTTCGAGGACGCGGCGCGGCGCGCGCATCTCGGCATCTGGGCGGATTCGGATTACGCGCTGCGTTCGCCCGACCAGGCCTGGCGCTATGTCGATTCGGTGCAGGTGGTGGAGGGCCGCGTGACCTCGGCGCAAGCGGTGCGCGGCGCGGTCTATGTCAATTTCGGCGAGGACTGGAAGCGCGGCCTCGGCCTGCGCATTCCCGCCCGCGTGGCCCGCACCCTGCCCGACGATCCGCTAGCGTGGACCGGCGAGCGGCTGCGCGTGCGCGGCTGGATCGGCAAGGGGATCGGCCCGGTGATGGCGATCGAGGACGCGGCCCAGATCGAGCGGCTCGACGCCAAGCCCGCGCCCGCCTCCGAGACCGTGGCCGCCGGAGGCGCGGGCGGATGAAGGGCGAGCGGGCCGAGACCGGCGGACTCTATCCGCCCATCGAGCCGCACCGCTCGGGCTTCCTCGCGGTCGGCGGGCCGCACCGGCTGTATTGGGAGGAGTCGGGCAATCCGCGCGGGCCGGCGGTGCTGTTCATCCACGGCGGGCCGGGCGCGGGATCGGCGCCGGTGCATCGCCGCTTCTTCGATCCCAAGCATTGGCGGATCATCCTGTTCGACCAGCGCGGCGCGGGCCGCTCGCTGCCGACGGCTGGACTCTCCGACAACAGCACGCCGCATCTGGTCGCCGACATGGAGGCGCTGCGCGAGCATCTCGGCGTCAACCGCTGGGTGCTGTTCGGCGGCTCGTGGGGCAGCACGCTGGCGCTCGCCTACGGCCAGGCGCATGCCGAGCGCTGCCTGGGCTACATTTTGCGCGGCGTGTTCCTGTTCCGCCGCTGGGAGGTGGACTGGTTCCTGCGCGGGATGGGCACCTTCTTCCCCGAGGCCGAGCGCGCCTTCCGCGAATTCCTGCCCGAGGCCGAGCGCGGCAACGCGCTCGCCTCCTATTACAAGCGGCTGACGGATTCCGACTCCGCCGTGCATCTGGCCGCGGCGCAGAGCTGGTGCGCCTATGAGGAGGCCTGCTCGCGGCTGATCCAGGATGCGGGCGATCCGCGCCCGCCGACCGCGGCGCTGGCGATGGCGCGCATCGAGGCGCATTACATGATCAACCGCGGTTTCCTCGCCGAAGGCCAGCTCCTGCGCGACATCGCCAAGCTGCACGGCGCGCCCGCGATCGTCGTGCAGGGGCGCTACGACGTGGTGTGCCCGATCCGCACCGCCGACGAGCTGGCGCGGGCCTGGCCGCGCGCCGAGCTGCACGTGGTGGCCGACGCCGGGCACGCGGCGCTGGAAGCGGGCATCCGCACCGCCCTGGTCGCCGCCACCGACCGCTGGCGGACGATGGCGTGAGGCGCGGGCTATCGCGCCCGCTTCGAATATGCCTCACCCTGAGGATTTTTCGCCTCTCCTTCGACTCGGCGCTTCGCGCCGGCTCAGGATGAGGCGAAAAATGTCTCGAAGGGGAGGCAAACGGAGTCACCGCCGCCCTTCCCGCTATCCGGCCTTCGTGCGATAAGCGTGCGGCGCGCGCCCGTAGCTCAGCAGGATAGAGCACAGGATTCCTAATCCTGGGGCCGTGGGTTCGAATCCCGCCGGGCGCGCCAAAGCCGCGCGCGGTCAGCGGGCCGGCGCGATGGTCAGCATCGTGGTGGCGGAGAGGATCCGAACGTCCGGCTGTACCCCGCAGCGCAGCGTTCCTTTCCAGCTTTCGCAGCCTTGGATTCCCACCGGGATCGGCGCGACGCGCCAATGCGCCCCGCCGTCCACGGTCGAGAACAGATCGCCGCCCTCGGCCTCCCTCGTGGAGGAATAGGCGAAGCCGCGCAGCGGGTCGAGGAACTGGGCGAAGGTGATCCAATGCCCGGGTCCCTGGCCCGGAAATGCCTCGTTCGAATAGCGCGACCAGGTCTTGCCGCCGTCCTCGGTGTGCAGCAGCCGCGTTCCACCGTCGTTAAGGTACCAGAGAACGATCCAGCCGCGCCGTTCGTCGAGGAACCGGAGACTTGCGACCTCGTCGAAGTCCGGCCCGGCGTCGATATAGCTCGCGGCGCCGGCGCCTGGGCCCGCGACGCGCAGCAGCATGGCCTTTGTCTGGTGCCGCCCGGGAGGTGAGCCCGCGACCCAGCCGGCGTCGGGGCCGAGGAAGAACGCCTTGTCCATGAAGCCGGGGGGATCGGCGAATATGAGCCGGCGCCAGTGGCGTCCGCCGTCGTCGGTGCGCAGGATGCGGTCGCCCGGTTCGTCCCACGCCTCGACCGCGTAGCCCAGTCCGTTGGCGAACATGCGCAGGTTGCGGAAATAGCCGAGCTCGTGCGGCCGGCCGATCGGCGCCCAATGGCGTCCGTCATCGTCGGTGCGTTGGATGCGCATCTCGTCGTTGACGATATCGAACTTCTCGACCCACACCCGGCCGGAAGCCTGTGCCGAAAAGGCGACCGGGAGATTGTGAATCCAGCTCCAGTCGAGGCTTGCCCATATGCGGCCCGCGTCCCGGCTGTGCATGACCTTGAAGTCACCGATGCCGGGCCCCCACAGATAGGGTGAGAGGCTGAGCGCCCAAATATCCCGGTCGGAAACCATCTGAATTTCTTCGAGCCCGGGAATGCCGGCGCAATTGCCGCAGCGCCCCACCGTCCAGATTAGCGCGTAATCGCGCGGTTCCGCGGAGTCGTCCGCGTGCCCCGAGAGCGCGGCCAATATCGCGAGCAACGCGGCGGCGAGGCCGAGACGGACGGGTCCGAGCGGCGAGGCAGGACGAGGCGGTCGGCCCGGTCGCCTCATGGAGATTGCGGCGTCACATAAGGACGCAGGCCGCGAATAACACTGCCTAAATCTGGTACGTACGTCGATACGGGCATTCCTGTGTTTGGATCGATTCCGAATGCCCCGCTTTGCTGCAACGCTGTGGCAAATGCGACAGGATCGCTCACTCCCTGAACTAAATGCCCGTACTTATCGACGAACGACTGAAGTCCGTCGGCGAAGCTGGCGAAGGTTGCGAGCACCGGCCAACCACTTTGGGCAGCCTGCTTGTCAGTCGCGTATGGGGCTGGGTAGTAGAGACCGAAGAAATTGTTTCCGTTGAGTGCAAAGCTACTCCCGCCCCAACCCGACTCCAGTGCCGCAAGTCCAAGTATGTTCTCGACCGGTATGCCAAGCTGATCGGCGCCTCCTTGCGCGTCGGCGAGATGCGCATCTACGAATTTCTGCTTCTTGGCCTGGATATCCTCTGGCGAGCTGCCGGCCAAGAGCAACCCCGCGCTGGTCGGACCATTTCCCTCGTCGGTCCAACGGCCGAAGTCGTCGCGCGGCTCTTCCGGCCAGTCGGGGTTGTATTTGGCGAGCCGTCCGTCGTACTCGGCCACGCGCCGAGCGGCTTCCGAGTCGGGCACGGCCGGAAGCTCGGCATGCACGAGCGCGATCGAGGCGAGGCCAAGATCGCCTTTGTTCAACGCACGCGCGACGCTGGCGAGGCGATCCATGCGCCAGCCTAGATCGACGCTCACGCCATAGCCGGCGCCGAGCAGCTTCTCCAGCACGGGCCGAGGGCGCGGCTGCCAGCGACCGAAGCTGTCGCGACCCAGGAGGGGCACTCCGGGTCCGAGGAAAGCGCCCATTCGATTCACGTAAGCGTGGTGTCCGTCACCCTGCGGACCCGCCAGCTTGAATTCCTTCACGAATTCGTTGGACAAGGGACAACTCGCGTATTGATGGGTAGAAGAAATCTATCATAGTATTGCGAATTACGCAAATCCATTTTCGTCCCATTTCCCGCCTTGGTTGCGAGCGGCGGCCTCCCGAAGCAGACGGCGACTCGCCCTACCCCCTCTCCCGCTTCATCGCTTCCAGCACGCGCCGCGCGAGCGGGCTCGCGAACAGCACCGCGACCTCGGGGGCGAGCTTGCGCCGCCAGTTCGGGCGCTCGCGGTCGGTGCCGGGCAGGTTGGTGGCGACGCTCTCGCCGGCCAGATCTTCGCCCTGGGCCAGCACCAGGCAGGAGGCCGCGCGGGCGACCCATCGCGCCACCGCGGCGGCGAATTCGGGCGCGAGCGGCGCGAACGGATCGGGCGCGGCCTCGATCAGCCCGGCGGCGAAGAGTGCGCGGGCCAGCAATTCCTTCTCGCGCCCGCGCGCGGCGAAGGCCTCCGTCGCTTTTGCCTCGGCTAGAAGCCCGAGCGCGGCGCGTTCGGCGATGTCGGAAGCGCTCCACCAGCCGGCCAGCGTGGGCAGATCGTGGGTGGCGACGCAGGCCACCGCGCGCGCGGGATAGGATTCGGGCGCACGGAACCCCTCGCCCTCGCGCTCGAACCAGAGCACGCGGTAGCTGAGCACGCGCGCCTCGGCCAGGCGCTCGCGGAAACCCTCGGGCACGGTGCCGAGATCCTCGCCCACCACCATGCAGCCGCGCCGAGCACTTTCCAGCGCGAGATGGCCGAGCAGATCGTCGAGCGGATAGGCGATGTAGGAGCCGTCGGCCGGCGTGGCGCCGTCGGGTACCCAGAACAGGCGCACCAGCCCCATCGCGTGATCGATGCGCAACGCGCCGGCATGGCGCATGTTGGCCGCGATCAGCTCGCGGAAGCCGCGCTGTCCGTCGCGGCGGCCGGCCCACGGATCGGGCGGCGGCAGGTTCCACACCTGGCCTTGCGCCGAGAACCGGTCGGGCGGCGCGCCGATCGAGGCGCCGCGGGCGAGCAGATGCGCGTTCGCCCAGGCCTCGGCCCCGTCGGGCGCGGCCCCGATGGCGAGATCGCGGTAGAAGCCCTGCGCGAGCCCGGCCACGCCGGCGCGGATCGCGGCGCGCGCGAATTGCTGCTCGGCGACATATTGCAGGAAGGCATGGAAGCGGACGCGCGCACGCTGCGCGGCGGCGAATTCGGCCACGCCCGCGCCGGCGGGATCGCGCAAGCTTTCTGGCCAGCGGCGCCAATCCTCGCGCGGGCGCGCTTCGGCGATCGATTCGAAGATGGCGAAGCGGCGCAGCGCCTCGCCGCCCTCGGCCAGGAAGGATTCAAAGGCGCGGACGGCGGCATCGTCGGGCCGGCCGGCGGCCGCCGTCTCGAAGCCGGCGAAGGCCGCTTCCAGCGCCGCGCGCTTGCGCTCCCACACGCCGGTGTAATCGATCAGCGGACTCTCCGACGGCACGGAGGCTGCGGGCGCTTCCCGCGCGGCCTCCGCGCCCGGGAGCGCGGCGAGACCGGCGAGGTCGATATAGATCGGGTCGAGGAAGCGCCGGTCCGACGGGTGATACGGGCTGGCGCGCTCGCGGTCCTCGCCGAACAGCGCGTGCAGCGGATTGAGGCCGAGGATGGCGCAGCCCGCGCCGGCGGCGAGTTCGCCCGCGCGGGCCAGCGTGGCGAAATCGCCGATGCCCTGATCGCCGGCGCGGCGCAGACCGTAAAGCTGG
>JASHSH010000148.1 GCA_030040955.1 Rhodospirillales bacterium | reverse complement strand
CGGTCGAATCCCCCCGGCACGGCCGCGATGGTGGGCGGGGACGGCGAGACATGCTCGTGGGCGGCGGCGGTGTGGGCGGGGGCCGGCGGGGGCGTGCGCGCGCAGGCGGCGAGGAGCGCGACCGTCAGCCCCGCCACCCCTGCCCATCGGTTCGCGCGCATGGGAGAATGCTAGCATCCGCCCGCCGGGGTCGAAAGCCGGCGGCCGGGCGCGGGAGGGGAGGATGACCCGGGCCGAGGTCGCGCGTTTCTATGCCCTGCTCGCCGAGCGCATGCCCGCGCCCCGGAGCGAGCTCGAGTTCCACAACCCCTATACCCTGCTGGTCGCGGTGGTGCTCTCCGCGCAGGCGACCGATGCCGGCGTCAACAAGGCGACCAAGGACCTATTCCCCCGGGTCGACACGCCCCAGAAGATGCTGGATCTCGGCGAAGAAGGGCTGAAGGCGCATATCCGGACCATCGGCCTCTTCAATACCAAGGCCAAGAACATCCTTGCGCTATCGCGCCTGTTGGTCGAAAACCATGGCGGCCAGGTGCCGCGCGAGCGCGACGCGCTGGAGGCGCTGCCGGGGGTAGGGCGCAAGACCGCGAACGTGGTGCTCAACGTCGCCTTCGGCCATCCCACCATCGCGGTGGATACCCATATTTTCCGGGTCGCCAACCGCTCCGGCCTCGCACCCGGCAAGACCCCGGAGGCCGTGGAGGATAGGCTCGAGCGGATCACGCCGCCCGAGCGCAAACTGAATGCCCATCATTGGTTGATCCTGCACGGCCGCCACGTATGCAAGGCGCGCAAGCCGGACTGCCCAGCTTGCGTCGTGCGGAAGCTCTGCAAATTCAAGGAAAAGACGAAGGGGTAAGGTCCCGCTCGGCTTTCGCTCCTCGCCCTTCGACCGGCTCAGGGCGAGGATTTCCGAATACCCTCATGCTGAGGGAGAAGCGTCTCGAAGCATGCGGGCGACCAGAGACGGAAGGCGCCGTCAGCTCGGCTTCTGGCCGTGGCGGGAATCGATCAGGCGGGACAGGCAGGAAGCCTCGGCCGGCTGTCCCTCGCCCCTTCCGCGCAGCTCGGCATGCGCCACCCGCTCGCCGCCGGGCGCGGCATAGAGGAACAGATCGAGGATGCAACCGGGCCCGTAATACTGCCAGACCTCGGCCGGCGCCTCGCGGCGCAGGAAGTTGGGATCGCCGAGGGCACCCTCCACCTCCTTGGCGTCGAGCCCCTCGAAATGACTGGGTCCGAGGGCAAGATCGCTCAGGTTGGGGCCGGGGACCATCGGGACCACAACAGGTGGTGTCGGGAGAGTCAAATTCGGGGCCGGCACATAGGCCACCGGCTCGATCTTGGCGGGCGGCGCGGCGGCAACGGGTGGCTGGGCGCAGCCCGCGGCAAGCAGGATGCAGAACAAAAAGGCTACACGGGAAATAGACCGAGCCACGTTAGTGAGGAAGGAAAGAAAAACCCCGTCGAGAATTACTATACAATATTGTCGCGGCGGCGCAAGGCCTCGAATTCATGCACCATCGCCGCGGTGCCGATCAGCGGCGCGACCAGGTTCACGAACGGGAGCGTGGACAGCACCGCGAGGCCGATTCCGCCGAGCCAGAGCCGTCCGCCATGGGCGCGGCGCAGCGCATCCGCCCGGGCGGGATCGAGCCGCCGCCAGGCGACCAGCTCGAAGTATTCGCGGGCGAGAAGATATCCGTTGACGATGTAGTAGAGACCGATGCCGACGCCGAACAGCAATAGGAGCAGGTAGAAGGGCAGCGCGATCAGATTGACCACCAGCGTCACCAGGGCGAAGCGCAGCGCGCCCCAGCCGATTTCGGCCAGCGACTGGCGCCGGGGCTCGGGCAGGCCGGGATAGTGCCGCGCCTCGACCGCGCGCGCGACCGATTCGAGCAGGAAGCTCAGCACCGTCGAGGCGACCGCCGGGAACAGCAGCAGCGTGAGGATGAACACCGTCACGCCCCCCAATATGTCGGCCAGGCTGTCGAGCCAGTGGATGCCGAACAGGTGCACCTGGCCGAGCCCCCAGGCCACCAGGGCGTAAAGCAGCACATAGAGGATCAGGGTCGCCGCCAGGCCGCGCAGCACGATGCCGCGCATGCGCGGCTCGCCGAGCTGGGTAATGGCCTTGGCGTAGGAACCGAACATGCGCTGCCTCAACCCGGCGGGGCGGCGGCGAGGATCGCCTGGAGCAGCGAGGAATAGTCCTTGCCGCTCACTTCCCCGCGCGGAAGGCCGGGATCGTAGAGATGGACGACGACCATGCGGCGTGCCGGCATCACCGTGATGTACTGGCCGAGATAGCCG
Source organism: Rhodospirillales bacterium (assembly GCA_030040955.1). Classification (GTDB taxonomy): domain Bacteria; phylum Pseudomonadota; class Alphaproteobacteria; order Rhodospirillales; family Magnetospirillaceae; genus JASHSH01. The sequence goes on along the minus strand of JASHSH010000148.1, from coordinate 365 downwards.
ATGGCCGAATAGGCGCCCGGCCCGGTGGGCGCGGCGAAGAACATGTCCTTGGTGGCGATCCACCAGAGATAGCCATAGCCGGTCGCATCGTTGACCTTGGACCAGGGCTTGGTGCTTTCCGCGACCCAACCGGCGGGAACGATTCGCCGTCCGGCCCAGGCGCCGTTATTCGCGTAGAGCCAGCCGAAGCGGGCGAGGTCGCGCGCGGTCATGAACAGCCGGTAGGCGGGGTATTTCGAAGAGGGCTCGAAGGCGTCGTGGCCGTCCTCGAGCCGGTAGTCGACCATGCCGATGGGCTTGGCGAGTCGCTGCATCAGGCCCTCGTATACGCTCGCCCCGGCGAGTTGGCCGTAGATCGCGCCGAG
>JASHSH010000016.1 GCA_030040955.1 Rhodospirillales bacterium | reverse complement strand
GGCACCGAGGCCTACAACATGGCGCTGTCGCTGCGCCGCGCGAACGCGGTGAAGGCGGTCCTGGTGCAGCTCGGCATCGATGCCGGCCGCATCACCGTGATCGGAAAGGGCAAGACCGAGCCGCTGGTGCCGACGGCCGATGGCGTGCGCGAGCCGCAGAACCGGCGCGTCGAGATCGTTCTTCCGCAGTAACCCGGTATCGCCGGCTCTATTCCACCGGCGCGATCAGCGGCGGGCTCGCCGCCATCTTGCGGGCCGAGCAGAGCGGCACGGAGGAAGCGCCGGCGCCTTCGGCGGCCGCGAGATCGAGCAGCGACGCCACCTCCATCGTGACGGCGATCTCGAGATTGCGCGCGGTGCGCGGGCAGAAATCGGCGTCGGATGCCAGCCGGATCGCCGAGGCGTTGGCCACTTGCGTCATCCAGGAATCGAGCCGCACCTCGCCGCCGGCGCGCGCGAAATGCTCGCGCAGCGCGCGGGCATTGTCGCGCAGCAGATCGCCGAACCGGTCGACGAAACGGTTGTAGTCGGCGACCAGCTCGCCGGGCGTGGCGGTCGCGCAGCTCAGCGCGGCGACATTGAAATCCTGCTGCAATGCGCGCAAATAGGCGGCGCTCGCCTCATCCGGGGCGAAGCAGGCCGAGCCAGCGGCGGCCGGCCCGCTCCAGCACAGGCACGCAATCGCGGCCGCGACCAACGCCTTCCGCATTCGGCGATCCCCGCTCCGGCCCAATATCTCCCCGCAACCTGTATGCCCCAAGCCAAGCGCCGGAGCAATCGAATAGCGCTGGAGAGTTTGGCGCAAGAATATTGCGGAAATGGTTAACGCGCCCCGCTACGTCCGCCCCTGGCGCGGGGGCTTGCGACTGGCTACACTCGCGCACTTTCGCCGGACCCTGGCCATGCGTCGCAAGTCATTGACCGAACACGGATTTTCCCCCAGATGACGGATTCGACCACGCTCGCCGCCCGGGCCGGTTCGCTGCGCGGCGCGCGGGTGATGTGCATCGGCGACGTGATGCTCGACCGCTTCGTCCATGGCGATGTCGAGCGCATCTCGCCGGAGGCGCCGATCCCGGTGGTGCGGGTGCGGCGCGAGAGCGCGATGCTGGGCGGCGCCGGCAATGTGGTGCGCAATCTGGTCGCGCTGGGGGCGCGGGCGCATTTCCTGGCGGCGGTGGGCGAGGACGCGGCCGGGGCCGAGATCACCCGGCTGATCGGCGTGCAGGAGGGGGTGGACCCCTGCATGATCGTCGAGGGCGCGCGCACGACCACGATCAAGACCCGCTTCTTCGCCGCCAGCCAGCAATTGCTCCGCGTCGACCAGGAAAGCTCGGCGCCCCTGGACGCCCCCGCGCGCGAGCAGATCCGGCGCACGGCCCAGCCGCTGATCCGCGAGGTCGGCGCGCTCGCGCTTTCGGACTACGGCAAAGGCGTGCTCGGGCCCGAACTGCTGCGCGAGCTGATCGCGCTGGCCCGCGCCGCCGGCGTGCCGGTGCTGGTCGATCCCAAGGGCAACGACTATTCCGTCTATGCCGGCGCGAGCCTGGTCACGCCGAACCGGCGCGAGCTGCATCAGGCGGTCCATATGCCGGTGGACGACGAGGCGGGAATCGCCGCCGCCGCGCGGCATCTGATCGCAAGCTGCGGCATCGACAATGTCCTGGTAACCCGCAGCCAGGACGGGATGACGCTGGTGAGCCGGTCGGGCGAGGCCGTCCATCTGCCGGCCGAGGCGCGCGAGGTGTACGACGTCTCCGGCGCGGGCGACACGGTGGTCGCGGTGATGGCCGCCGCGATGGCGGTCAAGGTTCCGCTGGCGGAGGCGGCCCGTCTCGCCAATCTCGCCGCCGGCATCGTGGTCGGCAAGGTGGGCACCGCGGTGGCCACCGCCGACGAGCTGGTCGCCGCGCTCCACCATTCGCAGCTCGCCCAGGCCGAGGGCAAGATCGCCACCCGCGAGGGCGCTCTTGCGCAGGTCGAGCGCTGGCGCCGACGCGGCATGCGGATCGGCTTCACCAACGGCTGCTTCGATCTGCTCCACCCCGGCCACGTCGCGCTGCTGGGCCAATCCCGCGCCGCCTGCGATCGGCTGGTGGTCGGGCTGAACAGCGACGATTCGGTGCGCCGGCTGAAGGGCGCGAACCGTCCCGTCCAGGCCGAAATGGCGCGCGCCACCGTGCTTTCCTCGCTGGCCGACGTCGATCTGGTGGTGATCTTCGAGGAAGACACGCCGGAATCGCTGATCGCGGCGCTGCGTCCCGACATATTGGTCAAGGGCGCGGACTATTCGATCGCGCAGGTGGTCGGCGCCGATCTGGTCCGCGGCTGGGGCGGCAAGGTCATCCTCGCCGAGCTGGTGCCCGGCTTCAGCACCACCGCCACCATCGCCCGCATCGGGTCGTGAGCGAGGGCGCGTTCGCCGCGCTGCTCGAACGGGTCCGAGCCTGCCGCGTCTGCGCCGAACATCTGCCGCTGGGGCCGCGTCCGGTGCTGCGCGCCAGCCCGACATCGCGCCTCCTGATCATCGGGCAGGCACCCGGAACCCGCGTTCATGACACCGGCGTGCCATGGAACGATCGTTCGGGGGAACGGCTGCGCGCCTGGCTCGCGCTTGATTCGGCGCGATTCTATGACGAAAGCCGCGTCGCCCTCCTGCCGATGGGCATGTGCTATCCGGGACGCGCGGCGAACGGGGGCGATCTGCCGCCCCGGCCCGAATGCGCGCCGCTTTGGCTGCCCCAGATTCTCCCCGCGCTGCCCCGCATCCGACTGACCTTGCTGGTCGGCTCCTATGCGCACTGGTATTTCCTGGGCAAGCGGGGCGGCCGGACGGTGACCGAGACGGTGCGCGCATTCCGCGAGCATCTGCCGCGCTTTCTCCCGCTGCCGCACCCAAGCTGGCGTACCACCGCTTGGGAGCGCAACAATCCCTGGTTCGGCGAGGAGCTTCTTCCGGAGGCCCGCAAGCGCGTCCGCGCCACGATCGAGGCGGACTGATGGGCGCGCGGGGGTCCAAGCTGGCCTTTGCCCTGCTGGCGATGGCCTCGCTAGGCGCCTGCGGATCGCATCCGCTGACCCCGGCCGCCCCGCCGCCGCCCGCCATCGCCGCGCCCCCGCCGATGCCGGCGACCCCGGCCGATCCGGCCGCCACCTGCCTCGCCGCGCTGGATGCCCGGGGCATCGTCTACCAGCGGCAGGCCGATTTCCACACGCCGGAGGGCTGCGGGATCGACTGGTCGGTGCGGGTGGACCGATCCGCCATTCCGTGGAACCGGCCCGCGTTGATGAGCTGCCCGTTCGCCGCCACCGAATGGGATTTCGAGACGCGCGTGGTGCAGCCCCAGGCGCAGAAACTCCTCCGCCACCGGGTGGCGATGCTGACCCATCTCGGCACCTATGCCTGCCGGGGCGAGCGCGGCGGCGTGGCCGAGCGGCTTTCCCAGCACGCCTTCGGCCGCGCGATCGATGTCAGCGGGTTCACGCTCGACGACGGGACCAAGATCACGCTGCTGCGCGACTGGTCCGACAAGGGCGCGAAGGGCAGGTTCCTACACGCGGTGGCGCGCGCGGCCTGCGGCATCTTTCAGGTGGTGATCACGCCCGACAACAATTCGTTCCACGCCGACCACCTGCACCTCGACACCGGCCCTTACAAATGGTGCGGGCCGGATCAGGTCAAAGCACGGTGAGCATCGAGGCCACCAGCGGGTGGCGCACGATGTCGCGGTCGTCGAGCCGGATCACGGCCACGTCCGCCAGCCGCTCGAGCCGGCCGGCGATCTCGCTCAGGCCCGAAAGGCCGGGCAGCAGGTCGTTCTGGTCCGGATCGCCGGTCAGCGCCATGTAGGAATGCCAGCCCAGCCGAGTAAGCAACATCTTCAGCTGGCCGTAGGTGCAGTTCTGCGCCTCGTCGATCACGACGAAGGCATTGTTCAGCGTGCGACCGCGCATATAGGCGACCGGCGCGATCTCGATCGAGCCTTCCGCGATCAGCGAGCGCAGCCGCTTGCCGCCGAGCCGGTCGGCGAGCGCGTCGTAGAGCGGCCGCAGATAGGGCGCCAGCTTCTCGTGCACGTCGCCGGGCAGGAAGCCCAGGCTTTCGCCGGCTTCCACGGCGGGGCGGGAGAGAACGATGCGGGCGACCCGGTTCTCGTCGAAGGCTTCGACCGCGGCGGCGATGGCGAGATAGGTCTTGCCGGTTCCGGCCGGCCCGAGCGCGACCGTGAGCGGGCTTCGATGCAAGGATTCGAGCAGGACGCGCTGATTCTCGCCCTGCGGTCTTACCTTCTTTACGTAACTCCGATCCCTCTCCCCATCTGCGCCGTCCCAGTTGGCCGGGACCATGCCGCCCCAAAAGGGCCTCGTGGACTCTTCGATCTTAGGGTGCGCGTTGCCTCGTGCACGCTTGGCCATCGGTTGCTCCGGTGGGGTGAAACTCTGGATCGGCGGCTGGTGGCCCCCAAGGGGGAGACGTCAGAGGAGACAACCGTGGTGCTTCGGGCCTGTCCGGGGAGAGGCGGAGACAGTGCACCACGGGACCATAGTCCTCCAACGACTTGGGGGCCAGGACATACCTTAGTCGGTTTTTCAGGAATTTTCTACATAATATTGAGGTTGGCGGCGAAATTTAACGCAATACATTGAATCGGGTCTTCTAAAGCCCTGGCCTACTCGCGCACGTCCATCTTCTCCAGGTTGCGCCTGGCGGCCTGCGCGGTCGCCGAATCCGGGTCGAGATCGATCGCCTTCAGCCAGTCGCGGCGGGCATCGTCGTTGTTGCCCTGGAGGCGCCGGATGATCCCGGCCTCGAGCCAGGCCTCCTGGTATTTCGGATTGACCGTCAGCGCGCGGTCGAGATCGGCGGCCGCGCCGTGCAGATCGTCGAGGAAGCGCTTGGCGGTGGCGCGGTAGGTCAGCGCATCCGCCCGGTCGGGCGCGATCTTCAGCGCCGCGTCGAGGTCGGCGAGCGCGTCCTTGTAATTCTTGGCGAGCGCCAGGCTTTCGGCCCGATCGACCAGCAGGTCGGGGGCGTTGGGCACCAGTGTCAGCGCCGCGCTCTGGTCGGCATAGGAGCGGTCGTAGCGCCCGGCGAGGATCCAGGCCTGCCCCGCCTGCGCCAGCATGCCCGCGCGCAACATCGCGTCCGAATGGCTGTCCTTGGCCAGCTTCTCCAGTCGTTGCGCGCCATCGACATAGTTGCCCTGACCGATCAGCGCGACCGCGACGCAATGCAACGCCGGCTCGCCCCCGCCCAGGCTCGACCAGGCCAGACCCTCTTCCAGCCCGTCGGAGGGTTTCGAGCGGGCCAGCGCGATGCAGTGTTCGTAGTGCTTGGCCGGATCGCCGGCCGCCTCGGCGGTCGGCGGCTCGGGCGCCGGGGTGGCCGGCGTTTGGGTCGAGCCCGGCGCCGGCGTCGCGGCGGGCGTCGTCGTTGTTGCCCTGGAGGCGCCGGATGATGCCGGCCTCGAGCCAGGCCTCCTGGTATTTCGGATTGACCGTCAGCGCGCGGTCGAGATCGGCCGCGGCGCCGTGCAGATCGTCGAGGAAGCGCTTGGCGGTGGCGCGGTAGGTCAGCGCATCCGCCCGGTCGGGCGCGATCTTCAGCGCCGCGTCGAGGTCGGCGAGCGCGTCCTTGTAATTC
>JASHSH010000147.1 GCA_030040955.1 Rhodospirillales bacterium | reverse complement strand
CGCCGCTCGATCATCGACGCCAAGCAGGCGTAGGGGGGCTAGGCTGGCGATCGCCGAGTCGAAGGTTGCCCGAACGGGCGATACGTGATACGTATCGCGTATGATCAAAAGCTTCGCCGATGACGAGACGGAGGCTTGCTGGCACGGCGTCAAGGTCAAACGGTTCGAGGCATTCGAGCGTCAGGCGCAGCGGCGTTTGACGATCCTGTCGGACGCGAGTTGCATCGAGGATCTGATGATGTTGCGGTCGAATCGTTTCGAGGCCCTGCGCGGCAAACGCCGGGGCCAATGCAGCATCCGGATCAACGAGCAATGGCGGATTTGCTTCCGCTTCGAGGATGGTGACGCGTATGAAGTCGAAATCGCCGACTATCACTGAACTGCCCGGTTTTCCGCCGGTGCATCCGGGCGAGATTTTGGCCGACGAACTGGCGGCCCGCAAACTCTCGGCCAGTCGGCTGGCCCGCGAGCTGGGCGTGCCGGCGAACAGATTGAGCGAAATCATCGCCCGCCGCCGTGCGATCAGCGCGGATACGGCGCTTCGGCTGGCCGCCTATCTGGGAACGTCGGCGCGGTTCTGGCTCAATCTCCAGGCCAGCTACGACTTGGCATGCGCGCGGCGCGACCGCGGCGACAAGATAGCCCGGCGCGTCCGCCCGGCGGCGTGACGTAGCGCCTACTTCTTGGCCCCATACCTCCCCTCCAGCATCCGAAAGATCGCGCGCAGGGCCATCGCCTCGCCGCCCTCGGGCCGGCCGGGCCGCGCCCAGGCGTTCCACGCATAGAGGTCGAGATGCGCCCAGGCCGTGCCCTCGGGAACGAACTCGCGCAGGAACAGGGCCGCGGTAATCGCGCCGGCAAACGGGCTTTCGGGCGCGCTGTTGACGTCGGCCACCTTCGAGTCGAGCAGCTTGCGATAGGGCGCCCATAGCGGCAGCCGCCACAGCGGATCGGCCTCCGCCCCGGCCGCCGCCAGCAGCTCGGCGGCCAGCGCATCGTCCTGGGTGAACAGCGCCGGCAGCTCGGGCCCTAGCGCGGTGCGCGCCGCCCCGGTCAACGTCGCGAAATCGATCAGCAGCGCGGGCTTCTCCTCGGCCGCCTCGGCTAGACAGTCCGACAGGATCAGCCTGCCCTCCGCGTCGGTGTTGCCGATCTCCACCGTGCGGCCGCGCGCGCGGATCACGTCGAGCGGGCGCATCGCGTTGCCCGAGATCGAATTGTCCACCGCCGGGATCAGCACGCGCAGACGCACGCGCAGCCGCGCGTCCATGATCATGGCCCCGAGCGCGAGCGCGTGCGCGGCCCCGCCCATGTCCTTCTTCATCAGCTTCATCTGGGCCGAGGTCTTGATGTCGAGCCCGCCCGAATCGAAGCACACGCCCTTGCCGACCAGCGTCACCCGGGGAGCGCGCGCCGGACCCCAGCGCAGCTCGATCAGCCGCGGCGGGCGCGTCGAGGCGCGGCCCACCCGGTGCACCGAGGGAAATCCCGCCGCCAGCAATCTCTCGCCCACGATCGCGCGGAATTGCGCGCGATGCCGCCGCGCGACCGCGGCCGCGGCCTGGGCGAGTTCCGCCGGTCCCATCTCCTCGGCCGGCGTGTTGACCAGATCGCGCACCAGCCCGTAGGCGGCGAGAATGCGCGAGACCCTCGCGCGGTCGGCGCCCCGCGGCCAGACCAGCCGCGCGCCCCGCTCCGCCGGCTTCGACTTGTAGCGCCCGAACCTGTATTGCGCGAGCGCCCAGCCGAGCGCGGCCCAGTCGGCGGCGCGCGCGTCCAGCCTTCCCCGGATCGCATAGGTTCCGGCCGGAAGCTTGGCCGGCAGCGCGGCCCAGCTCCACGCATCCGCCGCGTCGCGCCCGAACAGGACTTGCGCGGGCCCGCCCTTGGCGTCGGGAACCAGGCAGACTTCGCCGGGCGCGGCCTTGAATCCGCTCGCGCGCAGCCAGGACTTGATGCGCGCGGGCTGCCTCTCCAGCCAGGCGCGGAACTCTTCCGCGCCCAGCGGAACGATGGGAATCGCGTTACCGGCGCGTTCGGCGAGCGAGTCGAGCAAGGAAGCCGCGTCAGGCGCCGCTGACCGGGGAGCCGATCAGCGAGAGCAGCTCGCGGCGCGTGGTGGGATCGTCGCGGAAGGTGCCCAGCATGTGCGAGGTCACCATCGCCACGCCGGCCTTGTGCACGCCGCGCGTGGTCATGCATTCATGCGTCGCCTCCACCACCACGGCCACGCCGCGCGGACGCAGCACCTCCTGGATGGTGTTGGCGATCTCCACCGTCATCTTCTCCTGGATCTGGAGCCGCCGCGCGTAGCACTCGACGAGGCGGGCGAGCTTCGAGATGCCCACCACGCGCGTGTTCGGCATGTAGGCGACATGCGCCTTGCCGATGATCGGCAGCATGTGGTGCTCGCAATGGCTTTCGAAGCGGATGTCGCGCAGCAGCACCATCTCGTCGTAGCCGCCGGTCTCCTCGAAGGTGCGGCGCAGCAGTTCCTCGGGGTCCTCGCCGTAGCCCTCGAAGAATTCCTCGTAGGCGCGCGCCACGCGCGCCGGCGTCTCGACCAGCCCCTCGCGCGCGGGATCGTCGCCCGCCCAGCGGATCAGGGTGCGCACCGCTTCCTCCGCCTCGGCGCGGCTGGGCCGGACGCGCTCGGCCTTGGCCGGCTTGGCGGCGACGATATAGGGCTCGCGGACGCTCACTTTCTGGCTCCCCCGGATTGTTCCGCCCGCAAGGCGCGGGCGCGGAAGCGTTGGATATGGCGACGAATCGGCCGCTTTGCAAGCGGCGCGACCCCTCGCGTCAGTTGATCCGCATCGGCTGGTGCGGGCTGTCGAGCGAGAAGGCGGGAATGGCGATGTCGATGTTCTCGCCGGCCTCGGTCTGCATCTGGTAGCTGCCCACCATGATGCCCGAGGGCGTGGGCAGCGGCGTGCCCGAGGTGTATTCGTAGGCCTCGCCCGGACGCAGCACCGGCTGTTGTCCCACCACGCCGGGCCCGCGCACTTCCTGCACGCGCCCCTGCGCGTCGGTGATCTTCCAGTGCCGCGTCATCAGCTGGACCGTCTCCGCGCCCTGGTTCTCGATGCGCACGCGATAGGCCCAGACGAAATGCGCGTCCTGCGGCGAGGACTGCTCGTCGAGGAAGGTCGGCTTCACGGTGACCTTGATGGACCGGGTGATCTCCGCATAGGTCGGCAATTCTCGCTCCCAAGGCGGTGGATGGCCGATGCCCGAATATTCTACCCAAGGCGCGCGGGCTGTCCAGACGGGGAGAGCTCCCCATGCTTCGAGACGACCGCTGCCTTCGCAGCGGTCTCCTCAGCATGGCGATTATCCCGGACTTGACTTTCTGATCGGACATGGCTATACTCTCCCCATTGTCGCGGGAGAACGCACATGCCGACCAAGAAGCGCATTCACCAATTGACCGTGGGCCAGTTTGAGGCCGCATTCCCGGATGAGGATGCGTGCTGTGCCTATCTGGTCGCCCATCGCTGGCCGGAAGGCGTTACCTGCCCCCGTTGCGGGGCTACCAATCCCCACGCGCTCGGGAATTGGCATTGGCAGTGCTACCAGTGCGCTCCGCAGACTAGCTACCGCTTCTCCCACATCGCCGGGACCATCTTCGAGAACACCAACAAACCCCTCCGGGATTGGTTCCGCGTCATCCATCTCATGCTCGCCAGCAAGAAGGGAATGAGCGCGCTCCAGATCATGCGCTACATGGGCTTTGGCTCGTACAAAACGGCTTGGTACATGTGCCATCGCGTCCGGGCCGCACTGATCGAACACCCCGAGAAGCTGGCCGGGATAGTGGAGGTCGATGAGACTTTCGTCGGCGGCAAGACGCGGAACCGGCACAAGGACCGGCGCGGCGACCGTGGCGGCACTGGCCCCAACAAGCCCGGCGGCATCGGCTCCGGCAAGACACCCGTGGTCGGCGCTGTCCAGCGCAAGGGAAACGTGGTCGCCCGCGTGATCGCCACCGTCAGTACCGAATTGCTCACGGGATTCGTGAAAGAAGCCGTCTCCCACAAGGTCAGCCTGATCTGCACGGACCAGTGGAGCGGCTACAAGCGGCTGGACGTTGAGGGCTATCCACACGAGGTCATTCACCACAACAACGGGCAATACGTGAACGGTGTCGTTCACACCAACACTATCGAAGGCTTCTGGAGCATCTTTAAGCGCGGCGTGGTCGGGAGCTATCACAAGGTCAGCCGCAAGTACCTGCCCCTCTATGTTGCGGAATTCCAATTCCGCTACAACAATCGGGCGAACGAGGATATTTTCGGAACGGCAATCAGCGGGTGCTGAATGGCTTGGACGAACTGGAACCCATTCAAATGCAAGCGGCGCCAGTCCGCTGACATACAGCCCAAGAGCCACGGCTATCCATCCCGTCGGGATAGCCAAGACAACATAGAAAAAGCCGATGGTGTCGTGGCGCTTCACGCCATTGCGAATAAGATTCACGAAGCAAACAAAAATCAGGCAGGCTACGAAAGTGCCAAGAAATGGCGCGAAATCACGGGCATACTTGTAGGGGCTTTGGCATTCATAGCTGCCAGCATTGCCGCTTACTTCCTTTATTCTCAAGTCCACGAAATGAGGACGGAATCCAGGCCGTGGGTAATCATCGATTTGGAGGTCGCCGACAAGCTTGAGGCTAGTTCGGCCGGGATTCGCACCGACTTTACAGCAATTCTCACGAACGACGGACCGCATCCCGCAATTCAGGCAACTCCATTTGTCGGTATGTTCATCGGCGATCCCAACTGGCCCAAGCGAATCGAGATGGAGGTTTTTTCGTTGAGGGAGAAGGATAAATGCAACCCATCGTCTCCAAAACCAGATTACGTGGATACCAACATCGGC
>JASHSH010000146.1 GCA_030040955.1 Rhodospirillales bacterium | reverse complement strand
TCGTGTCGCCGACCACGCGCGCGCATTTCTTGAAGCCGGTCTCGGGATCGAGCCGCAGCTCCCGCATCGCGAACAGCAGGCGCCGGTGCACCGGCTTGAGTCCGTCGCGCACGTCGGGCAACGAACGCGAGACGATGGTGGAGAGCGCATAGGACAGATATCGCTCGCCCAGCGCCTCGGCGAGCGGCGTGTCGCGCACCTCGGCAACCGATTCCAACGGGCGCTTTGCCAACGAAAATGCCTCCTAAACCACCATATCTAGTAGATCATGCCGCGAATTGACCTACAAGTCGTGTGCGCGCTGCCGGCATCGGCCGACCCGCCTGGGCGGCGACACGGCGTTCGAGGAAGTAGCCGGTGAGGGTAAGCGCCGCGCGGATTTCGTCCGCGCTCGCATGTCCTTGTCCGCGCAGGAAGGCAGGCAAGGCGAGAAGCCGGTCCCGGAAGGCCTCGCCGGCCGAAAGGCTGACCGCGCGGCCGCTGCGCGGCGAGACATAGGCCAGCTCATCGTTGCGGCCGGTGACCGCGCAGCTGGAAAGATCGAGTCCGTAGCCCAGTTCGGCCAGGAGATCGAGTTCCCAGCGGGCATATGTTTCCCGCCAGTGCGCGTCGGCCAGGCCGGCGAGGAGCGCCAGCAGCGACTCGTAGGCGCGGGGATGGCTCTCCCTCTCGGGAAACGCGAAGTCCACCAAGGCGCACGCCGAAGCCACGGCACCGAGGCGCACCGCGTCCGCCAACCAGCGCGTGCCCTCCGCTGCCAGCAACTCCCAGGCGAAGCTGCCGAGCTGCTCGGCGAGACGGCCGCGCCAGGTCACCTGCAAGCGGTTGCCCGATTGCAGCGCGGCGCGCGCGCGCCTGCCCGCTCCGCCGCGCACGAGTCCGGCGTGGCGCCCATGCGCGCGGGAAAGCACGGTGACCACCGCGGCGGTTTCGCCGTGGCGGCGCGTGCCGAGCAGGATGGCTTCGTCCGTCCATTCCACCGGCCGGCTCCTTCAGGCGCCGGCGCCCGGTTTCGCTTCAGGCATCGAAGGCGAGCCCCAACTCACCGTAGAAACCGCGGTCGTCCTGCCAGTCGGCGCGCTGCTTCACATTGAGGAACAGGTGCACGCGCCGTTCCAACGTCGTCTCCAATTCTGCGCGCGCGCGGCTTCCGATCTCCTTGATCTGGCGGCCGCCGGCGCCGAGCACGATCGCCTTCTGACCCTCGCGCTGCACGTAGATCGTCTGCTCGATGCGCACCGCGCCGTCCTCCTGTTCGATCCAGGCGTCGGTGGCGACCGCGGATGCGTGCGGCAGCTCGTCGCGCAGCAGATGGAACACCTGCTCGCGCGTGACCTCGGCCGCCCACAGCCGCGCCGGCAGGTCGGAGACCTGGTCTTCGGGAAACAGCCACGGACCTTCGGGCATCGCCGCGGCCAGGTGCTTGCGCAGATCCTCGACCCCATCGCCGGTGAGCGCGCTGATCATGAACACGCTGTCCGCGAAGCCCTTGTCGCGGGCTTCGGCCGCGAGGCGGAGCAGCGCTTCGCGGCGAACCTTGTCGATCTTATTGATCGCGGCGAGCGGGCGTCGGGCGGTGGCGATCACCCGCTCGGCGATGCGCGCGCTCGGACCGTCCAGCCCGCGTTCGGCATCGATCAGCAGCAGCACGATGTCGGAATCCCCCGCCCCGTCCCAGGCGGCGCGCACCATCGCGCGCTCGAGCCGGCGCTTGGGCAGAAAAATGCCGGGCGTGTCGACCAGGACGATCTGCGCCGGCCCGGCCATCGCCACGCCCATGATCCGGCTGCGCGTGGTCTGCACGCGCGGCGAGACGATGCTGACCTTGGTGCCGACCAGGCGATTCACCAGGGTCGACTTGCCGACATTGGGGGCGCCGATCACCGCGACCAGGCCGCAGCGCCGCGCCTCGGGGCCGTCCGCGCTCATCGCTTCAGGCGGTCGAGCAGCGCGGCGGCGGCTGCCTGTTCCGCCGCGCGCTTCGAATTTCCGCGCCCGCTCGCGCCCTCCTCGCCCGCCACCGCCACGCTGACCAGGAAAACCGGCTCGTGCGGCGGGCCCTCGGTGTCGAGAGTGGTGTAGATCGGCAGCGGCTTGCCCCGCGCTTGGGCCCATTCCTGGAGCGCGGTCTTCGGATCGCGCGGCGGCGCCGGCGTTTCGTCCATCAGCGGGGCCCAGCGCGCGCGCACGATGGCGGCGGCCGGTTCGAGGCCGCCATCGGCATAGACCGCGCCCAGCACCGCCTCGCAAGCGTCGGCGAGCAGAGCCGGGTTGTCACGCCCGCCCCCCTCTTCCTCTCCCTTCGATAGAACGAGCGCCCCGTCGAGCCCGAGCGCGCGGCCGACCCGCGCCACCGCGTCGCGCCGCACCAGCGCCGCCAGGCGCCGCGCCAGGTCTCCTTCCGGCTCGTCGGGGTAACGGGCGTAGAGCATCTCCGCGACCACCAGGCCGAGCACGCGGTCGCCCAGGAATTCCAGTCGCTCGAACGTGGCACCCGCTTTGCGCGAAGTCTGCGCGCTGGGATGGGTCAGCGCGTCGGCCAGCTGCGAGGGATCGCGGAAGCGATAGTCCAGCGCCCGGCTCACCCGGCTGAGGCGCTCGTCCATCGCGGCGGCCTCCCGCGCGACTCCTAGTCGATACGGGAGAACAGGCGACTCCAGCGGATCGCCCAAGGCCATTTCCAGACTTCCCAGATCTCGGCCGAATCATCGACCGAGAAGAAGATCAGCTCGGCGCGCCCGACCAGATTCTCCGCCGGCACATAGCCGACCCCGCCCTGCCCGAGCGAGGATTCCGGGTAACGACTGTCGAGCGAGTTCTCCCGATTGTCGCCCATCATGAAATAGTGGCCCGGCGGCACGACATATTCCTGGGTGTTGTTGGCCGGGCTGCCGTCGTCGGGATTTTCGATGATCGGATGCACGCGCCCCGCGTCGGGCAGCGTCTCGATGTATTCGGGCTTGCGCAGCGTGTCGCCGGCGCGCTCGTGATCGACATAGTCGTCGGTCTGCTTCATGTCGACCGGCGAGCCGTTGATCTGGAGGACGCCGTTGACCACCTGGATGCGGTCGCCGGGCAGGCCGATGACGCGCTTGATGTAGTCGATGCGGGTGTTCGACGGCAGCTTGAACACGACCACGTCGCCGCGGCGGGGCTGGCGCGCAAAGATGCGCCCACCGAACAGCGGCAGGCCAAGCGGCAGCGAGAACCGGCTGTAGCCGTACGAGTATTTCGAGACGAACAGATAATCGCCGACCAGCAGCGTGGGAATCATCGATCCCGACGGGATGTTGAACGGCTCGAAGGCCAGCGTGCGCACGACGAGCGCGATCGCGATGGCGTAGATGACCGTCCTGACGGTTTCGCCGAAGCCGCTGGATTTCTTGCGCGAATAAGCCATTGGCCGAGAGGATGGGAGACAGGTGATCGGGCCCGGATCGGGGCCGGGGGATAAAGCCCGACCGCATCCGGCCTGTCAAGCGCGGCGGCCGGCGCGAGCGTGCCGCGCGACGCCGACAATGCTAGCTTGGCCCGATGCGCGAACTCGCCTTGGTCAGCGGCTGCGACGCCGCCTATTTCCCGCTGCTGCGCGGCCTCGTCCGCTCCTTGCGCGCGAGCCCGACCGGCCGCGAGGCGCCGCTCTACATTCTCGACGCCGGCCTGGCGGCGGAGCAGCGCGGCTGGCTCGCCGGTCAGGACGCGCGGGTCGCGCCGCCGCCCGCGCCGACGATCGCTGCCGCGCCGGGCCATGTCGCGATGCTGTTCGCGCGGCCGCGCATTCCCGAACTGTTTCCGGGTCACGTCATCTACATGTGGATCGACGCCGATGCCTGGGTGCAGGAGGACTCCGCCTTCGCCGCGTACGCGGACGGGGCGCGCGTTGCCGGCTTCTGCGTCGCCGCCGAGCGCCACCCGGCCTACAATCTGCGCGAAATGGAGGCCGCGCGCCGGCGCATTCTGTCCTGGTTCGGCGCGGAGATCGCGGGCGCGCTCGAGGGTACGGTGGCGCTGAACGCCGGCATATTCGCGGGCCTGGCGGTTGCGCCGCACTGGGCGGCCTGGCGGCGGCGTCTCGACGAATGCGTTGCCGCGGCCGACCGCGAGGAAGCCGCGTTCCAGGCCGATCAGGTCGCGCTCAATCGGATGATGTACGGCGACGCGCCCGGCTGCACGATCCTGCCCGCCGGCTTCAACTGGCTGTGCCACGCGGCGGCGCCGATGGCGAGCGCGGACGGGTCCCGGCTGCTCGATCCTTCCCTCCCACACCCGCCGCTCGCCGCCGTGCATATGACGCTGTGGTCCAAGCGCGGCAAGCCCGAACTCGCCACGCCG
>JASHSH010000015.1 GCA_030040955.1 Rhodospirillales bacterium | reverse complement strand
GCGCGGGGATTTCGCATCCGCGCGGGCGCGAAAGGGCCTTGGCGCCATTTTCGTTTTTCGGGCTAGCTGCGGGCACGCGGGGGCGCCCGGCCGGCCGCGATGTTTCACGTGAAACGCAAGCATAAATCAGCCAATATCAATATACTAAGAAACTAATTGACGTTTTTCGCAAATTCCAGTAGACTTACTTTCGCGCTCGGGAAGGAGGGTCCGCGGGCAGGTACTACCCCGGTAGTACCGGGGTAGTACGAAGTGATACCCGGAGCGAGGCGCGGATGCCCGCGAGACGGCGCAAGCGCAAAATCGAAAAGGGCGGGTGGAACCTCACGGCCTCCGACAAGGAGGGAGTGGTCGAGGTGACGCAACTGGCGGACGACGGCTCGGCGACGAAGGTGAAGTCGCTGCGCTGGGGCAAGCCGATCCGCCTGGGCAGGAGGGACAGGCTACGCACGGCGACGGTGAAGCTCGACTTCGAGACGCGCATTCGCCTGCTGCTGCTGGCGCGCTTCACCAAGCGCAGCCGGCACGCGCTGATGCGCGAGGCGATCGCGCGCTATTCGCGGGAAGCGAACATCCAGAAATATCTGCGCCGCTGGATGAAGAAGGAGGGGGAGTGAGGGGGGAGCAATACTCAATCGCTACATCGGAAGCCGGCGTTCCCGCCCCCGTGGGGCCATAGCGAAGTGTGGGTTCGCGTAACTCACGGGCGTGACCACCCGAGAAGGCAGCTACTTGCTTTCGGAGAGGCCAGCCAAGGTTATTGTGTGCCACACAGGGGTCGACGAATCCTTATCAACCCTGACGAATTGTCCATTCGAGCCAACGCCAAGCAATTTGTCGCTCATCGAGATGACCTTAAATTGAGATTGGTCTGACGCGATAGCCTTCGTGAGACCATCAATCGAGCCCTTCCACAGGTCTCCGTCGTGCCTTACGCCCGCTTGAGCAAACGCCTGCTTCCATTTTTCGCCTTCTGGCGACACAGCTGCCGCGAACGAAACCTTTCCGTCTTTAGTCAAGTCAATGAGCTTGGCCAGCGCACCGTTATTTAGAAAGACCGTCGGTTCGTACGCGTAAACTACAAATACTCGCTTTGCATCCTCAGGAGAAGTGAAGTACATACTACCCCATTTGAGTTTGCCCCAAATCCCGAGCTGCTTATAGTTACCGTCAAGAATGTCCTTCACGCTCCGCAGATCTTCGACGGACCTGATATCGCCGGTCCATGTGTCGGTTGAAGAGTTTCGGGCGAGATCGGGCGCAGCGGTCTCCGCGGTAGCGGAGACTTGTTGATCGGCAAGGGCGGGCGAGAACGCCGCGCACCATATCCCTAAAGCAATCATTCCCGAGAATTGGCGCATCAAAGATCCTCCTAACTGCTAAGTTAGGTGTGGTAGCGAAATCAGCGCAATCGCGAGGCCGGGAAACCCGAGACCGGTTACAAAGCAACCTAACAGCTCGTGCTCCTGGCTTAATGTAACGATGAGTCCTCCGACGAACGACATCGCCAATAAAATCGCCCAGAAGATTACTGCTGGTGTCAAAGGGGCGGCGACGGAACTCGCGAGAAAGGCCGTAGTGACACTTAGCACGGGATTCGCGAGGGCAATTGCCGATCCCAGCAGCGTCATTGCCAGCCTCGTCCACCAAGGCTTGTGCATAAATCGCCTGCACGCCTGACCTTCCTGCCAAGTTGGACAAGAGAACCGCGCTACCATTCTGCCCCTCTCTGTTGCGCCGAAAAATCCTCTCAATTATAAGCTGAGGCAGCCTGAAGACGCCATATCATTGCAATGAAAATCGTTATACGACCATACGCAATTGGTACGGACCGGACAGTTGTCTGCGCCGATTAGCGTGGATTTTTAGACTTTGGACGCAACCGACGCAGCGAACCTCCCTCCGCCACCGGTCTCCGCGTGCGCCGCGCACCGCCCATAACTTGGGGGCGAGAGCCGCGAATTGGCGGCTGACCAAATTTCTAATCCTCGAGCCCTAGCATTGTCATCCAGCTCATCAGCCGGTTGACACTGATATCGCTCATCCGTCCGTGCAGCACCTTCGAAAGCGTCGGCTGGTCGGTGCGGCAGATGCGCGCCGCTTCCCGCTGCGTGAGCTTGCGGCGAGCTAGCGTGTCGCTGATGGCGAGGATGAGACGGCTCTTCGCCATGAGTTCGGCCGCATCGTCGGGCGAAAAGCCGATGTCGGCGAACACGTTGCCGCTGCTTCTCTCGTGCGAAATCTTGGATATCATCGGTCCTTCGCATTCAACTCCCACGCGTTCTCGGCTGGGCGGCGCACGTTCGTCCGCTCCGCCTATCGGGACATATTTGGCAAATTCACCATACACCGTCATGCGTCCCTCAGCTCCCTTTTGGTTGTGCCGTCCACCGAACGACGGTAGGTTCTCCCTCGGGGAATGGGCCGCGGCGGGCGGGTACGCCCGACCGCGGATGGAGGGGGAGGAACGCCGATGGGACCGAGTTTCGTGCTGGTCATGCGGCACGCCGAGAAGCCCGCCGATCCGAACGACATAAACCTTTCGCCTCCCGGGCAGACGCGCGCGCAGAAGCTGGCCACTTACATTCCGGCGACGTTCGGCATCCCGCAATTCATCTTCGCCGCCGCCGTGTCGAACCACAGCGCGCGCCCCGTTCAGACCGTGCAGCCGCTGTCGGATGCGACGCATGTTCCCATCGACGCGAAAATCGCGGATGGGGATTACGCCAAGCTGGCCAAGAAGCTGCTCGAGGACGCCAAATATTCCGGCCAGCACGGGGTGGTGTGCTGGCATCACGAAAAGATACCGGCCCTCGTGCGGGCGCTGGGCGCGAAGAGCGGGTTTCCCGATCCGTGGGACCCGGCGGTGTTCAACCTGATCCTGAAGCTCGACTACGCCGCTGGTCAGGATCCACCCGTGACCAAGATCACCGAGCCCTTCTAGAAGGCCTCAATACCCCACCGCGAAGCGGCGCCGGCTGTGCGCCGGCTTCTCGATCTCGTCGAGCATCGCGGCGGCGAAATCCTCGGCCGAGATGCGGCTTTGGCGTTGCGCATCGGCCACCAGGCGGTCGTCGGCGGTGCGGTATTTGCCGGTGCGTTCGCCGGGGCCGAGATTGGCGGCCGGGCAGATCACCGTCCAGTCGAGGTCGCGCGCGCGGCGCATCGCGTCGAGCACCTCGGCATGCGCCTGCGCGATGGGCTTGAGCGCGTCCGCGTAGTCCGACTGGTCCATCAGGCGCCGGCCGGGCGCCACCTCCAGCGTGCCCGCGCCGCCCACCACGAGCAGGCGCTTCACCCCGCTCTGGCGCACGCCCTCGATCACGCTCTTGATGAGCGCGAGGAGGATTTTCGCGTCGTCCTTCGGCGGCGCCAGCGCGCTCACGGCCGCATCGTGCCCGCTCGCCAGGCGCGCCACCGTGGCGATGTCGGCGGCGTCGCCCGCCGCCACGGTGAGGCGCGGGAACTTGGCCGGTATCTTGGCGGGATCGCGGGTGACCGCGGTGACGGAATGGCCGCGCGTCATGGCCTCGATGGCGATGCGCGCGCCGAGCGCGCCGCTGGCGCCGAACAGAATGACCTTCATTGCCCCCTTACGCTCGTCCTCCCGTTATGCGGGCTTCTACGCCGCTTTTGGCCCCCACCCCTGCCCTCCCCGCGCAAGCGGGGGAGGGAGATTCAACCTTGGTGCACGTCCCCTCCCCTCCTACGGGGAGGGACAGGGTGGGGTGGGGGCGGGAATACCGCCGCAGCGAATCCCCCCCGCCCGCCATCCTCCCTCACAAAATGAACTTCGACAAATCGGAATTCTTGGCGAGTTCCCCCACCTTCTCGGCCACCATCGCGGCGTCGATCACTACCTTGGTGCCGGCGCGGTCGGTGGCGTGGAAGCTCACATCCTCGAGCAGGCGCTCGAGCACGGTGTGCAGCCGGCGCGCGCCGATATTCTCCACGCCTTGATTGATCGCGGCGGCATGGTCGGCGATGGCGCCGATCGCGTCCTCGGTGAAGTCGAGCTCGACCTCCTCGGTGGCGAGGAGCGCCTTGTACTGGCGGATCAGGCTGGCCTCGGGCTCGGTGAGGATGCGCACCAGGTCGTCGCGGCCGAGCGCCTGAAGCTCGACCCGGATCGGCAGGCGGCCTTGCAGCTCGGGCAGCAGGTCGGCGGGCTTGGCGAGGTGGAACGCGCCCGAGGCGATGAACAGCACATGGTCGGTCTTCACCGGCCCGTGCTTGGTGGAGACGGTGGTGCCCTCGATCAGCGGCAGCAGGTCGCGCTGCACGCCCTCGCGGCTAACATCGGCGCCGCGCCATTCGCCCGAGCGCGCGCAGATCTTGTCGATCTCGTCGATGAACACGATGCCGTTGTTCTCGACCGCGTCGATCGCCTCGCGCACCACCCGGTCCTGGTCGAGCAGCTTGTCGCTTTCCTCGGCCAGCAG
>JASHSH010000145.1 GCA_030040955.1 Rhodospirillales bacterium | reverse complement strand
GGCGGCGCTGGAGAAGCTTGGCCTATGGGATCAGGTCAAGGATCAGCTCGCGGTATCCGAGTCGGTGCGGGCGGCGCTGGCCCTGGTCGAGCGAGGCGAAACCCCGCTCGGCATCGTCTATGCGACCGATGCGGCGATCTCGGCCAAGGTGCGCGTGGTGGCGACCTTCCCGGCCGACAGCCACCCGCCGATCCGCTATCCCGTCGCCCGGATCGCCGGCCACGACGATGCCGAAGCCCGCGCGCTGCTCGACTACGTGAAGGGCCCGGAGTCGATGGCGATCTTCGCACGCTACGGATTCGGCGCTCCCTGAGGCGATGCTGTCGCCGCTCGAGTCCGAGGCGCTCGGCCTCAGCCTGCTGATCTCGCTGACCGCGGTGGCCGCGGGCCTGCCCTTCGCGATCGCGGCAGCCTGGCTGCTGGCGCGGCGACGCTTCGCCGGGCGCGTCCTGCTCGACGGAATCATCCATCTGCCGCTGGTGCTGCCGCCCGTGGTGGTGGGCTACGGGCTGCTGGTGCTTCTCGGGCGCAAGGGACCGATCGGGGCCTGGCTGCACGATGCCCTCGGCATCACCCTCATATTCAACTGGAAGGGCGCCGCGGTCGCTTCGGCGGTGATGGCCTTTCCGCTGATGGTGCGCGCGATCCGGCTCTCGCTCGAAGCGATCGATCGCGGGCTGGAAGCGGCCGCGGCTACCTTGGGCTCGACGCCGGCGGGCGTGTTCTTCCATGTGACGCTGCCGCTCGCGCTTCCCGGCATCCTGTCCGGCGCCGTGCTCGGCTTCGGACGCAGCCTGGGCGAATTCGGCGCGACCATCACCTTCGTCTCCAGCATTCCGGGTCAGACGCGGACCCTGCCCAACGCGATCTACGGCCTCACCGAGGTTCCCGGCGGCGAGGCGGAGGCGCTGCGGCTCTGCGCAATCTCGATCTTGCTCGCGATGCTGGCGCTGGTGGCTTCCGAGCTGCTGGCGCGGCGGATGCAGACCCGGCTCGCGGGCCGATCCGGTGCTTGAAGTCGCGTTCGCGGCGCGCCGCGGCGCATTCGCCATCGATCTGGCCTTCGCCTCGGAGGGTGCGGCGGTTACCGCCCTGTTCGGACGCTCGGGCGCCGGCAAGAGCTCGGCGATCGAGGCGGTGGCGGGGTTGCTGCGGCCGGAGCGGGGGCGAATCGCGCTTGGCGGGCGCGCCCTGTTCGATGCGGGCAAGGGAATCGACATCCCGCCGCATCGCCGCCGCGTCGGACTCGTGTTCCAGGACGCTCGGCTGTTTCCGCATCTCGGTGTACGCCGCAACCTGACCTACGGGATGGAACGGGTGACGTCGGGCGAGCGCGTCATCGCCTTCGACGCGGTGGTGGAGGCGCTGGGCATCGGGCATTTGCTCGACCGCCGTCCGGCGACGCTCTCGGGCGGAGAGACGCAGCGGGTGGCGATCGGCCGCGCGCTTCTCGCCTCGCCCCGCATCCTGCTGATGGACGAGCCGCTGGCCGCGCTCGACGGCGAGCGCCGGGCCGAGCTGCTCCCGTTCATCGCCCTGGTCTCGCACCGTTTCGCCATTCCGATCCTCTATGTCAGCCACGCCGTCGACGAGGTGCTGCGGCTCGCCGATCGGCTGGTGCTGATCGAGGCGGGACGCGCGGTGGCGGCCGGGCCGGTCGAGGAGGTCGCCGCGCGCGACGATTTCGCCCGCATCGCGGCGCTCACCGGCGTCGCCGAGCCGTTCTCGGTGCTCGCGGGCACCGTTATCGACCATGATGAGGCGCTGATGCGCACGCGGGTCGAAGTCGCCGCGGGAGTGCTGGCGGTGGGCCGGCTCGACGCGCCCTCAGGCGCACGGGTGCGGCTGCGCATCGGGGCGAGCGACGTGATCCTTGCGCTCGCCGCGCCCGCTGGCCTCTCGGTGCGCAATGTGCTGCCGGCGCGCGTGACCGGGCTTGGCGATGTCGACGGGATGGTGGACGTGGCGCTGGACGCGGGCACGGTCTTGCGTGCGCGCATCACCCGCGACGCGGCGGCCGAGCTGGGACTCGTACGCGGCAAGCGCCTGTTCGCGCTGGTCAAGAGCGCGGCCATCGTGCCCTCCGCCTGGACGCGGCCCAAGCCGCCCCGCGTGGACAGTCCCCGGGGTGGCGCGTAGACTCCGCGCCGCGAGGAGGAATTCGTGGCGGATTTCCCCGACAAGAGCTTGGCCGACTGGGAGCGGCTCGCGCGCGGCGAACTCGGCGGCGCCGGGTCCGATTCGCTCGCTTGGAACACGCCCGAGGGAATCGCGATCAAGCCGCTCTATACCGCCGCCGATCTGGAGGGGCTGGAGCAGGTTGCCTCGCTGCCCGGCTTCGCGCCGTTCCTGCGCGGGCCGCGCGCGACCATGTACGCCAACCGGCCTTGGACCGTGCGCCAATACGCCGGCTTCTCGACCGCCGAGGAGTCGAACGCCTTCTTCCGCGCCAACCTGGCGGCCGGCCAGATGGGACTGTCGGTCGCCTTCGACCTCGCCACCCATCGCGGCTACGACAGCGACCACCCGCGCGTGGTCGGCGACGTGGGCAAGGCGGGCGTGGCGATCGACTCGGTCGAGGACATGAAGATTTTGTTCGACGGCATCCCGCTCGACCGGATGAGCGTGTCGATGACGATGAACGGCGCGGTGCTGCCGGTCCTCGCCGGCTACATCGTCGCCGCCGAGGAGCAGGGCGTGCGCCAGGAGCAGCTGGCGGGGACCATCCAGAACGACATCCTCAAGGAGTTCATGGTCCGCAACACCTACATCTATCCGCCGGCGCCCTCGATGCGCATCGTCGCCGACGTGATCGCGCATTGCGCGCGCCACATGCCGAAGTTCAATCCGATCTCGATCTCCGGCTACCACATGCAGGAGGCGGGCGCGACCGCGGTGCAGGAGCTGGCCTTCACGCTGGCCGACGGGATCGAATATGTGCGCGCGGCCTTGGCGCGCGGCCTCGCCATCGACGAGTTCGCGCCCCGACTCTCCTTCTTCTTCTGCATCGGCATGAACTTCTTCTTCGAGGTGGCGAAGCTGCGCGCGGCGCGGCTCCTATGGGCGCGGCTGATGCGGCCCTTCGCGCCCAAGAACCCGATGAGCCTCGCGCTGCGCACGCACTGCCAGACCTCGGGGGTAAGCCTCACCGAGAAGGACGCCTACAACAACGTGATCCGTACCACGATCGAGGCCATGGCGGCGGTGCTCGGCGGCACGCAGAGCCTGCACACCAACGCGCTCGACGAGGCGCTCGCCCTGCCCACTTCGTTCTCCGCTCGGATCGCGCGCAACACCCAGCTGATCATCGCCGAAGAGACCGGCATCACGCACGTGATCGACCCGCTGGGCGGCAGCTACTATGTCGAGGCGCTCACCGCGTCGCTCGCCGCCGAAGCGCAGAAGCTGATCGACGAAGTCGAGGCGCTGGGCGGCATGACTCGCGCGATCGAGCAGGGCATGGCCAAGCTGCGCATCGAGGAGTCTG
>JASHSH010000144.1 GCA_030040955.1 Rhodospirillales bacterium | reverse complement strand
CTCGCCCTGGTCGAGCGCAAGATGCTGAGCGCGGCCGAGGCGGAGTGGCTCAACGCCTATCACGCGCGCGTGCGCAAGGAGATCGGCTCCCTCGTCGACGCGCCCACGCGCAAATGGCTGGCCGGCGCGACCAGGGGGATTTAGGGCGGCTCAGCCGGATTTGTCGTCGGCGGCTTTTGCCAAACCCGAATCTTCCTTCGCACGAGTCCACGAAGGATTGGGGGCGCTGCACGAGATTCTCGGCTCGCCGTCGATCGCGACAAACTGGAATTCGTATTGCCCCAAGTCTTGTCGGGTTGCCAGTAGGAACCCGTGATTCAGGTATTCGCAGGGCTTGTCGATCGCTGGGCCCAGGTCCGGGGCTGGGGCTGAGCCCGGCGGCGGCAGTCGAAATACCTTCGTGGCACCTTGCGTGACTGAGTAGTCCAATTTCACGCCGCCGGTCCCGATCGCCATTTGCAGCGGACCGTCGGGACCCAGTTTCCCCGACAGGAACTGGTGCCGGTCTCCCGACAGAATTGTGTCGAGCTCGTTGATCGGCTTGTCCAGCCAGGCCTGCGCCATCGCGGCCGAGGAACCGGGCGTCACAAGGCCCTTCGCATCATTATCCCACTCGACGCCGAAGACTGGGACATGCGTAGCCAGTATTGCTTGGACTCCGTTCGTTGGCATCAGGTCCCGAACGGATGCGAGCATGTCGACGGCAGATTGCGGAGGACGGGGGGCGGGTTTCGTCGGATCCTTTCCGCAAAGGTCCATCGCGTACGAGCTCTCATTTCTGGCGTTCTCCGGCGCATAGCAGAATACGGTCGAGCTGTCCGCCACGATGAGCCGCGTGTTCTTTGCAATGTCGAGGGCGTAGGTCGGGAGCACTTCGGTTGGGCTGTTGCACCAATCCTTCTCGTTCGTCCCGAAGAACCAGTAAAAGCCGTACAGCGAATCGCTGACCCCTGGCAGGCAGTGGTCGTGGTTGCCCCGGACCATTACCCAGGGTCCCGCTCCCAACAGGATCTTTGCCGGCTTGAAGAACTGGTCGTTCCACCCGTTCCAATTGTCGTTTTCCAGCCTGCCTTTCTCTCCGTAAACGAAATCGCCGAGATGAATGACGAGCGGGCCGTCCTGCAGCGACTTTCTCGCCGCGCCGGCGACGAACGCAAATGGCCACACATTCGTGTTATCGCAGTCCTGCTGATTCTTCGGCTTGTTGTTAAGCCCGCGGCATCCGCTGTCGCCCAGGGCGACGACCTGCCGCGGACCCTCGGCCGCGAAATCGATGCCGATCGGAATCGAGGTGCGGTTGGAGAAGTTGACTCTGCTTGGATTGAACCCGCTGGCGATCTCGCCGGCGCAGACCTGCACGTCGCCGGGTTTCCACAATTTCTCCTTCACCTGGCGCGGATCGAGGCGCAATTCCTTCGATCCGCCGGACACGAATTCGACGGTAACCGAGGGGCATACCACGTTCGCCGGCGAAACGACCTCGCGGATACTGAACACCGGTAAGCACTTTCCGATGTCGAGAGCCTTAGTGGAGGGGAAAGCCGTCGAAGGAACTCGGATGCAATCGGCGTTCGACTGCACCAGCTGAACCCAATTTGCCTCGATGGTTGTCTTTGTCGGCGTCACCGCCGCGACCAAACCCGGGGGCTGGTCGGGAATCGCCTGGTCGGCCTTGTCGATCGCGGTCGATTCGACGAACGAGGCGCCGGCGAGGCCCAGGGTCGCGCCCGACGCCAGCAAGGAATTGCGCAGGTTCACTGCCTCGAAGGTGCCTCTCCGCAATACATCGAGCACCAGCCCGACTGTTCCGAGGGCCGCGAGCAGGACGCCCGATAGACGCGTCACCACGTCGACCCCGACGCGCGCGACGGCGTTCAGCGCGTAGAGGTATTTCTCGAAGTCCTGAAGCGACCTGACGCCGCAGAACGAAAACACGAGCAAGGGGATGAGAAGGAGCAGGAAGACGATCAGGACGAACGTGGCTACGTTTCGATTCTTTTCGCGGTCGTCTTCGCTCAGTTGTGGGTACGGTGTTTCGTCCGCCATGGCCTTCGCTCGCCATTCTCAGATGAAGCGACGCACGTCTCGTGTGCATCCGCTCCGCCAAATCTATCCTGATTTTTGATTGAGCGGAACTGACGATCTGTTACCGATGGTCGCGCGCCCGGCCGCGCCGAAATCCGCGCCCGCGCCCTCGCCGGCGCCCCGATCGACCGAACCTTCCGCTAGTCCTCCGCCCAGTCGGGCATCGCCACCTTGCGCTCGGCGCGCAGTTTGATGAGCTTCTGCACGTGGGCGAGGTTGCGCATCGCCACCTGCGCCTGTTTGGCCGCGCCGAACTGGCGGAACACGTCGAGCGCGCCGGCGAAGGCCACCGCCGCCTGATCGAGATGCTCGGTGCTCTGGCGGTGCTTGTCGAGCAGGAACAGGGCCGAGCCCAGCGTGTTCTGCGTCGCCGCCCAGGCCAGCGGCTGGCGTTCGCGGAAGCGCAGTTCGAGCGCGGCCTTGCACGCCTCGACCGCGCGCTCCAGCACCTCGGGGCTTTTCACCTGGTCGCCATAGGTCTGCAGCGCCTGGGCCAGATTGTTCATCACCTCGGCCCAGCGCTGCGGCGCCTCGGCGCGGGGAAAGGCGGTGAGCGCGGCATGGAAGGCGGCGAGCGCGTCCTTGATCAGATCGGAACGTCCCGACAGCAGGTCGAGCTTCTGCAAGGCCAGCCCGAGCCGGTTCTGCGCGCCGCCCCATTCCTGCGGATGCGTGGTCTTCATCAGGCATTCGAGCCCGGTGCGGAACTCGGTGACGGCGGCTTCCAGCATCGCCGCGTCTTGGCGCTTGTCCGCCATCGCCATCAGCACGCCGCCGAGATGCCGGCGCAGCAGCGCCTCGTCGATGCCGTGATCGCCGCGCGGCAGGCGCTGGATCGCGGCGCGATAGGCCTCGGCCGCGCGCTCGTACCAGCGCTTGTCGCCGTCCCACGCCGCCACCGTGGCGAAGGCGTGGCCGAGGCAGCCGAGCGCCGCGCG
>JASHSH010000143.1 GCA_030040955.1 Rhodospirillales bacterium | reverse complement strand
TGCCAAGGCGACGCGCCTGCGCCGGGCTGGCGATGGCGACCGGCTTGCCTTCCCATTCGACGGTGCCGGAATCGGCGTGGAGGACGCCGTAGATGATCTTTACCAGCGTGCTCTTGCCGGCGCCGTTCTCGCCGAGCAGGGCGTGGATCTCGCCGGGCGCCAGCGCGAGGTCGACCGAATCGTTGGCCAGACAGCCCGGAAACTGCTTGGTGATACGATGCAGGGCCAGTCGCGGCGCGTCTGCCAAGCCCAATTCCCCCTGTGGCGCGCTTGGCTCCGATTATAGCGAGGCCGGAATGGGCAACAACCCCGCGATTGGCGGGTTCACATCGGGATGTTCTTCTTGACCATGTGGTCGACCAGCCGGCCCTGCACGAACTGGATGCGGGTGGCGCGCGCGAAGCGCACGCTCTCGGCGGTGTCGCAGCGGGCGAGGATGAAGTTCGGCGGCTGGGCGCGGCCCGCCTTCTGCTTGATCCGGGCGAGCTGGTCGGGGGGCAGCGCGAGCACCTCGGGCGTCCAGAAGATCTTGGCGAAATCGGCCTCCATCAGGTCGAAGTCGAACAGCTCGACCGCCTCGGCGTTCAGCCCGTCGAGCGTCAACCGGTAGCCGCGGCCGCGCAGCGCCGGGGCGAGCTTGCGCCAGGAGCGCTGGTTGTCGATCACGTCGGAAATGCCGACCTCGAAGATCAGGTTCTGCCGCTCGGCCACCGAAAGGTCGCCGTCGAACTTGGCGAACCGGCTCGAAATCAGCGTCGAGATGTTCATGTTCACGGTGATGCGCTTGCGCGCGGCGCGCTCGTCGGCGTTGCCGAGCAGGCGCAGCACCGCAGAATCGAAATCCTCGGTGAGATCGTTGAACAGCCAGCGCCGCGCGGTCAGCGACTGGCCGGGGCAGAACATGTTCTCGAGTATCTGCACCGAGATGTAGCTTTCGCGCGCCAGCACGGAGAGCTTGCCGGCCTCGCCGATGAAATAGATCGGCTGGCTGAGCAGCATCGGCGTGATGTCGGTGCGCAGCAGTCCTTCCTTCACCCGCACCATGCCGACCAGGTCGATCGGCTTCTTCGCCTCGCCCGCTTCGGCGCCGGCCTCGCTCAGCCCGGCCACGCGCTCGGCCCAGGCGAGCAACTTGGAGTATTCGCTGCCCAGATCGAAGATGGTGAAGAACTCGCCGCTGCCGCCATGGACGTTGGTGAAACCCGCGTTGCCCTTGCCGAGGAATACCTCCTGCACCGCGTTGCCGGTGGCCACCAGTGTCTGGCGGGTGAGATCGCGGCCGATCAGCACCAGGTCCATGTTCTTGAGCAGGTAGATCTCGCCGTCCTTGGCGCGGGCCTTGGCGCCGGCCAGCGGCACGATGGCGTCGGAGAGCGTGCTGCGCAGGCGCTTGGCCGGCGGCAGTTCGGAGACGTGGAAGTGGATCGCCCAGTAGGTCGCCGGCTGTTCGCCGATCCTTTTCACATGGGCGAGGAAACGAGCGTTCTGATCGGCCATCGCTCCTGCCGGGCCGCCCCCTCCGGCCGCCCGTCTCATTTGGAAGGCGCGCGCATCCTAATGTACCGTGGGGGCATGCACAACGCCGCCCTCGGCGCCGCGCACCGCTCCCGGGCCGCTTCTCCGCCCGCCTTCGAGATCCTGCGGCCGCGGGCGAAAAGCCGCGTCCTGCTGGTCTGCGACCATGCCTCGAACCGCGTTCCGCCCGAGCTCGATGGCCTCGGACTCGACGCAAACACGCTCGCGCGGCATATCGGCTGGGATATCGGCGCGGCGGCGGTGACCCGGCTGCTGTCGCGCCGGCTGGACGCGGCGGCGGTGCTGTCGGGCGTTTCCCGCCTGGTCATCGACTGCAACCGCCCGCCGGAGTCGGACAGCTCGATCCCGCCGACCAGCGACGGGGTGATCGTGCCGGGCAACGCGGCGCTTTCCGCCGCGCAAGCGCGCGCGCGGGCGGGGCGCTGGTTTCGTCCCTACCACGACGCCATCGCGCGCCAGATCGCGCGCATCGAGAAGCGGGGCGCGGCGGCGATCCTGGTCTCGATCCACAGCTTCACGCCCCGCATGAACGGGGCGGCGCGGCCCTGGCCGGTAGGCATCTTGTGGAACCGCGACGGGCGACTCGCGCTTCCCGTCATCGCCTCGCTGCGGGCGCGGGGGCTGGTGGTCGGCGACAACGAGCCCTATTCCGGCCGGCTCGGCGGATACACGGTGGCGGAGCATGCCGAGCGGCTGGGCAGACCCAACATCGCCTTCGAGATCCGCCAGGACGAGATCGCCGGGCCGACGGGCATCCGCCGCTGGGCGGCGCTGATCGCGGAAACGCTCGCGCCAACGCTCAAAGCGCCTGGATTGGACGCGTTCGAGCCCGTCTGAGCGGGCGCGGCGACCACAACATGTTGCGTGCCCCGAGAGGGAGGGCGCAAGATACGGATCAAAGGAATCAAAGAAAGCACGCGCGTCGAGGGTCGGAATTAAAGCGGGTCTATTGAGGTCGTAAGTAGCGATGAAAGGTAGATTTGGAATTCGTACGTAACGGTGCCAAATATTCCCAACACCGCAAGATAATCGGCAAGTCGAAAACGCACATCCCGGTCCCGGTATTGCGCCGAATCCTCCGTTAAGATACAATGACATTTGAAACTGGCGGTCGGCTGGGGCCTGGGGGCCCCGAGCCGGCCCAATATGCGGCTCATGGGCCGCGAACACGGAGGGGGCGATGGCAAACGGTCCAGGAAGCGCGGCCGCGTCCGGCGGCGGCGGCACGCAAAGTCTTCCGTTCATTATCTCGGCGTCGTCGGTCGGGACGCTGATCGAGTGGTACGATTTCTACCTCTACGGCATCCTGGCCGCGTTCTTCGGCCAGCACTTCCTGCCCCCCGAGGTCAAGTTCGCCGACAGCTTCCTCTACAGCCTGGGCGTGTTCTGGCTCGGCTTCGTGGTGCGCCCGATCGGCGCGGTGATCTTCGGCCATCTCGGCGACCTGATCGGCCGCAAATACACCTTCATGCTGACGCTCGTGCTGATGGGCGCGGCGACCTTCCTGGTCGGCTGCCTGCCGGAATATTCGGTGGTCGGCTGGCTTGCCCCCGTGCTCCTGGTCGCGCTGCGGCTGATCCAGGGCCTGGCGCTGGGCGGCGAGTATGGCGGCGCGGCGACCTACATCGCCGAACATGCCCCCGACGGCAAGCGCGGCTTCTACACCAGCTGGATCCAGACCACCGCGACCATGGGCATCGTGTTCGCCCTGGTGGTCATCCTCGCCTTCCGCATCGGCATGGGCGACCAGGCGTTCACCGACTACGGCTGGCGGTTCCCGTTCCTGATCTCCGCCATACTGGTGCTGCTGTCCGGCTATATCCGGCTCAAGCTCCAGGAATCGCCGCTGTTCGCCAAGCTCAAGCAGCAGGGCAAGACCTCGTCGAACCCGGTGGTCGACAGCTTCGGTAGCGGCAAGAACTGGGGCTACATCCTGATCGCGCTGTTCGGCGCCACCGCGCCGGAAGGCGTGGTCTGGTACACCGGCCAGTTCTACGCGCTGGCCTACATGAGCGCGGTCCTCAAGCTGCCCTACACCGAGGTCTATCTGATCTTGATCTTTGCGCTCCTGTTCGGGGCGCCGTTCTTCCTGGTGTTCGGCTGGCTATCGGATCGGTTGGGCCGGCGCAACATCATGGCGCTGGGCTTCCTGCTCGCGGTGATCACCTACATCCCCGCGTTCCAGGCGCTCAAGGACAACGCCGACAATCCGGTGATCCTCGCGCTGATCGTGTTCTACCTGGTGATCCTGGTGACCATGGTCTACGGGCCGATCGCCGCGTTCCTGGTCGAGTTCTTCCCGGCGCGCATCCGCTACAGCTCGCTGTCGCTGCCCTACCACATCGGCAACGGCGTATTCGGCGGCGGCGTGCCGTTCCTGGTCACCCTGCTGGGACGCATGTTCGCCGGCACGCCGTTCGTCGGGCTCTACTATCCGATCGCGGTGGCCGCACTTGGCGTGGTGGTCAGCTTCAGCGCCATCCCGGGCCAGACCCAGACGCGCAAGATCTGGGACGAGGTGGGCGGACAGCCGCACCACGCGCCCGGCGAATAGTCGAGGCAAGCATTATTCGCGGTGCCGCCGCTCCGGCAACGGAGCGGCGGCTTCCGTTTCGGCCGGCCTTCAGGTGAACGCCTTGAAGGCGATCAGGGTGAACGTGTCCTTCACGCCCGGCAGGCGCTGGAGCGAGGCGGTCACGAAGTGGCCGATATCGACCTCCGGCTCGAGATAGCATTTCAGCAGCAGGTCGTACTGACCGGAGATCGAGTGCACCTCGGACACGCCGGGCACGTCGACCGCGCGGTCGGCGACCTCATAGGCCCGGCCCAGTTCCGCCTTGATCATCACGAATATCGTCTGCATCGCGCGCGGCCCGCGTCCGGCTCAGCGGCGGCGGCCCCCCGGCGGGGCCATGAAGCCGGGCAAGTGCCCGCCGAACCCGAC
>JASHSH010000142.1 GCA_030040955.1 Rhodospirillales bacterium | reverse complement strand
CATGGTGCCGAACCGGCGCGTGCGCTGGGCCGACGCGGCCTGGGGCGGGGTCGCCGCCGCGCTGCTGCTGATGGCGTTGCGCGCCGCCTTCGCCCTCTATATCGAGCGGTTCGGCGGCTACCAGTCGGTCTACGGCGCGATCGCGGCGGTGCCGATCTTCCTGGGCTGGATCTATCTGTCCTGGGCCTCCGTGCTGTTCGGCGCCGAGCTCGCCGCCGCGCTGCCCGAATGGCGGATGGGCCATCCCGACTATGGCGTGCCGCCCTCGGCCCGGCGCCGACCCGCCGATGCGCTCGCTCTGCTCGCCGCGCTTCTCGCCGAATCGGGACGCGAAGGACGCGGGCTCATGCGCGATGAACTGATCCGCGCCGCCGGCCAGGCCGAGCTGCCGATCGGCGACCTGCTCGATCGGCTGGCGGAACGCGGCTATCTCGCCGCCGCGGGGGATCGGTTCCTGCTCGGGCGCGACCTCGCCACCGCCACGCTCGCCGATCTGCTGCGCGCGCTGGGGCTGGGGATCGCCGAGACCCTTGGTCCCGAGACCTCGCCCTGGCTCGCCCGCGCGGACGCCCATCTCGCCTCGGCCGCGCGGTCCGAGGGGGCCGCGCTCGCCATCCCGCTGCGGACGCTGCTCGCCGCGCCCGCGCGCCCGGAGGCCGCATGTTCCTCGTCTTCCTGAGCCGGTCGGACCTGCTCCGCTTCCTGCCGCCCGGCGGCGTGGTCGCCGAGATCGGCACCGCCGAGGGCGATTTCGCCGTCGACATTTTGGCCAATGCCAGCCCGAGGAAGCTCCATCTGATCGATCCCTGGGAATTCCAGTCCGGCGCGGCCTATGCGCGCGATCCCAACAATGTCCCCCAGGCCGAGGCCGACGCCCGCTACAACGCGGTGCGCGCCCGCTTCGCCGAGCCGATCGCCGCCGGCCGGGTCGAGATCCACCGCGCCTATTCGCCGCTGGCCGCCGATGGTTTCGCCGACGGCTATTTCGACTATGTCTATATCGACGGGATGCACACCAAGGAGGCGGTGCTCGCCGATCTGCGCGGCTTCGACGCCAAGGTGAAGCCCGACGGGCTGATCCTCGGCCACGACTACACCAAGCATCCGGGCTATCTGGCGATGGGCTTCGGCGTGGTCGAGACGGTCAATCGATTCGTGATCGAGCGCGGCTACGAATTCACCTGCCTCACGCACGAAGGCAGCCCGACCTACCTGCTCGCCAAGAACCCCGGCTCGGCGGCGCGCAACCACGTGCTCGGCGGTCTGATGCGCAAGGTCCTCGGCGTGGTCGAGATCGTCGATGCCGAGCGGCGCGAGATGATGCAGCGCGACGTGGCCGGCCCCGACGGCAAGCCGTTCCGCACCATCCTCTCGTTCCGCTGAGCCTCGGCCGCCGATCTCATGCCGCGAGACATCGCCAAGCGTCATGGCCGGGCTTGACCCGGCCATCCACGACTTCTTCTCGTGAGAGAAATGGATGCCCGGGTCTCGGGCTTCGCCCTGCCCGGGCATGACGATGAGGGTAAGTCCCGCCGACGTCGCCCCACACCGTCCGTCATGGCCGGGCTCGACCCGGCCATCCACGGCTTTTCCCTGAGAGAGATGGATGCCCGGCCCGGGCATGACGGGTGCAGGAGGAGCGATCCGGGACTAGTCGAGCTTGTCGCGCACCGAATACGGGTGCCCGTCCTGCCACTTCTTCAGGAAGGCTTCGAGCTCGGGATCGGGCCGGTCCGGCAGCACCACGCGCAAGGTGACCAGCTGGTCGCCGCGCCCCGATCCGCGCGTCGCGCCCTTGCCCTTGAGGCGCAGCACGGTGCCACTGTTCGAGCCGGGCGGGATGGTCAGCGCCACTTGGCCGTCGATGGTGGGGATGTTCACTTTCGCGCCCAGCACCGCCTCGGGCAAAGTGACCGGCAGTTCGAGCCGCAGATCGTCGCCGTCGCGGGTGAACAGCGGATGCGGGTCGATGCGGATTTCGATCAGCGCGTCGCCCGGCTCGCCGCCCGAATCGTCGGACGGATGGCCCTGGCCCTTGAGGCGAAGCTGCGTGCCCTCGCCGGTGCCCCTCGGCACCTTGACGTCGAGGCTCTTACCCGACGGCATGACGATGCGCCGGGTGGCACCCAGCACCGCCTCGCCCAGCGATACATGCAGCACGTAGTGGGCGTCGGCGCCGCGCAGCGGCTCCTCCGGCCCGAACGGATCGAAACCGAAGCCGCCGCCCGCGCCCCGGCCGCGATCGCGGCGGCGGAGCATCTCCTCGAATATGTCCTCGGCGCTGCCGCCGAATCCGCCCTGGCCGAACGGATTGCCGCCCGCCCGCGCGCCGGCCCGCCCGCGCCGGGGTCCGCGCGGCCGCTCGGCGCCGGAGGCATCGATCTCGCCCGCGTCGAAGCGCGCCTTCTGCGCCGGATCGGACAGGATCGAATAGGCCGCGTTGACGCGCTTGAACCGCTCCTCGGCCTGTTGGTCGCCGGGATGCAGGTCGGGATGCAGGCCGCGCGCGAGCTTGCGGAAGGCCTTCTTGATCTCCTCGGGGCCGGCATCGCGGCCGACGCCGAGTATCTGGTAGGGATCGTCCACTACCCCTCCCCCCGGGAGGGCAATCCGGCGGCCGGGAAGGCGCCGGAATTCCCGACGACTAGGATTAGGAGATTACTGAACGACTTTCCAGCTTCCGTCGGGCTGGCGGCAGGCGGTGCCATAGGCTTGCTGGGATTGGCCGCCGATCACCACCGTGGTCTGGAACTCGCGGCACTGGTTGCCGCTCGCATCGGTCCCATCCTTGACCGGGGTGATGGAGCCGTTGTTGCCCGAGTTCGGATTGTTCCACACGATCTGCTGGCCCACCGGCGCGGTATACGCCGCCTGCTGCGCGGCCAGCATGCGCTGACGGTCGGCAGCGTCGAGCGACTTGCCGATCTGGTTGCCGACGAAGGCGCCGATCAGCACGCCGACGCCGGTCGCCACCAGCTTGCCGGAGCCGCTGCCGAACTGCGAGCCGATCACGCCGCCGGCGGCGGCGCCGACCAGGGTCCCGCCGGCCTCCTTCTCGCCGTTGCCGGTATTGGAGCAGCCGGCGATCAGGGCGGCCGCCACCGCGACGGCGGAAATCTGGTGCACGAGTCTGTTCATGGTCGCCTCGTTGGAGTCGTATTCCGTTTCTTGCCCACCTACATACCGGGCTTCGCCCCCATGATATAGGGTGATTTCCGGCGGTTTCATGTCCGCTGGCGCGCTGCCCGCGCCGCGACGCAATATGGAGACCATGGCCGACCCTGACAAGGACCCGGTCGCGCTTTTCCAGGCCTGGCTCGCCGAGGCCGAGAAAAGCGAGCCCAACGATCCCAACGGGGTGGCGCTTGCCACCGCGACCGCCGACGGCCATCCCTCGGTGCGCATGGTCCTGCTCAAGGCGTGCGACGCGGAGGGCTTCGTCTTCTACACCAACCTGGAGAGCCGCAAGGGCGAGGAGCTGGCCGCCAATCCCCGCGCGGCCTTGCTCGCGCATTGGAAAAGCTTGCGCCGGCAGGTGCGGATCGAAGGGCCGGTGAGCGGGGTCGGCGACGCCGAGGCCGATGCCTATTTCGCCTCGCGGCCGCGCGATTCGCGCATCGGCGCCTGGGCCTCGGCGCAGTCGCGCCCGATGGCCGGCGCCTTCGAGCTGGAGCGCAATGTCGCCAAGATGGCGGCGCGCTTCGCGCTCGGCGAGGTGCCGCGCCCGCCCAACTGGTCGGGCTTCCGGCTGCGGCCCGAGCGGTTCGAGTTCTGGCGCGACCGGCCGTTCCGGCTGCACGAGCGGATCGTGTATTTGCGCGAGGGGGAGGGATGGCGGACCGAGCGTCTGTTCCCCTGAGCGCGCGCGCGCCGATGATGCGGCTGGCCACCCGGGCGGCCGTGGCGGTGGCGGCGTTGCTGATCGCGGCCAAGCTCGCCGCCTGGGTTGCCACCGGCTCGGTCGCGCTGCTCTCCACCCTGGTCGATTCCACGCTCGACGCGGCCGCCTCGGTGATCAACCTGCTCGCCGTGCGCAGCTCGCTTCAGCCGGCCGACCGCGAGCACCGTTTCGGCCACGGCAAGGCCGAGCCGCTGGCCGGGCTGGGCCAGTCGGCGTTCATCGCCGGCTCGGCCCTGTTCGTGATCGTCGAGGCGGGACAGCGGCTGTTCGCGCCCGAGCCGGTGCGGCGCAGCGGGATCGGCATCGCGGTGATGGCGCTGTCCGCCGCGCTCACCCTGCTGCTCGTCTATTTCCAGCGCCGGGTGGTGCGCGAGACCGGTTCGATCGCCATCCGCGCCGACAAGGCGCATTACACCGGCGATCTGCTGATGAATCTGGCGGTGATCGTCTCGCTCGCGCTCGGCGAGCGGCTGGGCTGGGCGGCGCTCGATCCGCTGCTCGCCATCGTGATCGCGCTTTCGCTGCTGTGGAGCTCGGCCAGGATCGCGCGCAGCTCGATGGACGTGCTGATGGATCGCGAGATGCCCGACGAGGCGCGCGCGCGCATCGTGGAAATCAGCCGCGCCGAGCCCGGCGTGCGCAACGTGCACGATCTGCGCACGCGCTCGACCGGGGCGGTCGAGTTCATCCAGTTCCATCTCGAGCTCGACCCCGACATCACGCTGCGCCAGGCGCATGTCATCTCCGACGCGGTCGAGGCGCGCCTGCGCGCGGCATTCCCGAATTCCGAGATCATCGTCCACCAGGACCCCGCCGGCATCGACGAGCCGCGCGCCGATTTCGAGCTCGATCCGCCGGCCAGGCGGGCCGGGGGATAGGGGCGGGGGCGGCCGAATTCCGCGCTACCCGGCCGGGCGCGCCTGCGGGCATAATGGCGTCGCTCGGGGGAGACAGGGGAGCGGCGGCATGGACTTTCGCACCATACTCGCTTGCCTCACGGACGTGGAGACGGCCTCCGCCACGCTGGACGCGGCCTTCCTGGTCGCGGGCGACTTCAAGGCCCGGCTCGACGTCATGCATGTGCGGCCCGATCCGGCCGGCTCGGTGCCGCTGATCGGCGAGGGCATGTCGGGCGCCATGGTCGAGGAGATGCTCGCCGCCGCCGACCGGCACGGGCTCGAGCTCGGCCGGGCGCTGCGCGCCAAATACGACGAGGCCGCCGGCAGGAACCAGGTCGCCTCGGCCTGGCGCGAGGAGGTCGGCCGCGAGGACGATATCGTTGCCGCGGCCGGGCGCCTCACCGACCTGGTCATCCTCGCCCGCCCGCGCGCCGACCGCGACCTGCCCTCGCCGGTCACCGTGAACGCGGCGATCCTGGATACCGGCCGGCCGCTGCTTCTCGCGCCCCCCGATCCGCCCGCCCATATCGGGCGCAACGTCGCGGTGTTCTGGAACGGAAGCCCGCAGGCCGCCCGCGCGGTTGCCTTCGCGCTCGGATTTCTGTCCCGCGCCGAGCGGGTCACCGTGCTCGCCGCCCGCGAGGAGCAAAGCCCGCCGCCCGAGGGGCTGGTCGACTATCTGCGGCGGCACGATATCAGCGCGGCGGCGCGGCTGTTCACCGCCGGCGCGCCGGGCGGCGGCGATGTCGGCCGCGGCCTGCTCGCCGACGCCGGAAGCGAGGGCGCCGATCTCGTGGTGATGGGCGCCTATACGCACAGCCGCCTGCGCCAGCTGATCCTCGGCGGCGTGACGCGCCACGTGCTCGGCGCGGCGACCATACCCGTGCTGCTCTGCCGGTAGCGGTCTGCCCGTCGAGTTCATACTGAGGGCGCCTCGGCTGACTCACCCCCACCCCTGCCCTCCCCGCGCAAGCGGGGGAGGGAGTTCATCCTGGGTGCACGTCTCCTCCCCTTCAACGGGGAGATCGACGTATACGTCGATGGGTGGGGGTGGGGGTGATCAAGCCGTTCCGGACTACTCCGTCCGCACCGGGGCGAGGATGCGCTCGGCCTCGACGAACAGCGCGGCATCTACGCTACGCCCGGAGGCCTGGGCGTTCTCCTCCACCTGCTCGGGCCGGGTCGCGCCGATGATGGCGGAGGCGACCTCGGGCCGGCGCAGCACCCAGGCGAGCGCGAACTGGGCGAGGCTGAGGCTTGCCCGCGCCGCCAAGGGCTTGATCTGCTCCACCGCCTCGAGCAGGCGCTTGGTCAGCCGGCCGGGGCCGAGGAACGCGCCCAT
>JASHSH010000141.1 GCA_030040955.1 Rhodospirillales bacterium | reverse complement strand
CCGGTGGCGGGGTACAGGGTGGGGGCAGCTGCGAAGTAGGCTGCGCCTACCCCACCCTGTCCCTCCCCGTGAAAGGGGAGGGGACGTGCACCAAGGAGGATTCCCCTCCCCCGCTTGCGCGGGGAGGGGCAGGGGTGGGGGTGGGGGAAGAAGCCGGCGCCTTACGCCGGCGCGGCGGCCTTGCTGCCCGGCGCCGGCTGGCTGAAATCTATCAGGCCCATCTTGCCGGTCTGGTAGTCGCGCACCGCCTTGAGCAGCTGCTCGCGGCTGGAGGCGACGAAGGGACCGTAGCGCAGGATCGGCGCGTCGAGCCCGGGCCCGCCGAGCACGAGCACGTCGAGCGCCTCGCTGGCCTCGATCGCCACCGCGCCGACGCCGCTTCCGAAGCGGACCAGCTCGCCGGCCGAGGCCTCGCGCGCCTCCGCCCCGAACTTGCCCGCGCCCAGCAGCACATAGGCGCCGAGATCGATGCCGCCCGGCACGTCGAGCAAGGTCTTGCCGCCGGCGGGCAGGTTCACATGCGCGAGCCAAGGCTTGGCGAAGGTGGTCACCGGGCCTTCCTTGCCCAGCAACGAGCCGGCGAGCAGGCGCACGTGCGCGTCACCGACTTGCATCTCGGGGATCATATCGCGCGAGATCGCGCGGTAGGCCGGCTCGGCCTCCTTGTTGGCGCGCGGCAGGTTGATCCAGAGCTGCACACCGTGCGAGCGGCCGCCCTTGCGCTTCAGCTCCTCGTCGGCGCCCTCGTCATGCACGATGCCGCGCCCGGCGCGCATCCACTGCGCCTCGCCGGGGCCGGTGGTGCTCACATTGCCGATGCTGTCGCGGTGCAGGCCGCGGCCCTCGAGCAGATAGGTCAGCGTCTCGAAGCCGAAATGCGGATGCTCGGGCGCGCCCTTCGCCTCGCCCGGCCCGTATTCGACCGGGCCGAACTGGTCGAGCATGATGAAGGGTCCGACCGACTCGTAGCCGGGGCCGGGAATCGGCCGGCTCACCTCGAAGCCTTCGCCTTCCAGCATGCGCGGGGCGCGCAGAACCTCCGCCACCGGGCGAAGCAATTGGGTCGTCTGGGTCATCTCCGTCTCCCCTGAACGCGGGAATAATGTAACAGAAGTAAGTTCAAACGGCGATTCCTCAACCGCGCCGCGCGCTTGCCAGCCATGCGAGCCAGGCGAGCAGGGGCCGGTATACCTCGGTCCGGGCCCGGCTGCCGGTGACCATGCCGATATGCCCCGTATCCACGGTAAGAATCTTGGCATTCGGCAGGGACTTGGCCAGAGCCATGGCGGAGGCCGGGGGAACGATGCGGTCGCGTCCGGGCACGATGACCAGGGCCGGCTTGGCGAAACCCTTGGGCCGGATCGGCTTGCCGGCCACCCGCCAGGCACCGCGCGCGGTGCGGTTCTCGATATACCAGCCGAACAGGGTCTCGCGCGCCACCGGCCCGGCGAGCGGCACGCCGTCGTTCAGCCAATCCTCCAGCGCGACGAACTCGCGCCGGCGCTCGCTCTCGCCGCCCATCTCGGCGAAGGCGCGGAACTTGCGCTCGATGCCGCCGGGATCGACCGCGGCGAACAGGGCCTGAAGCAGGTCCACCGGCAGGCCCCCGAACATCATGATCGCGCCCTCGATGGGCCCGCCCAACGCGGCGACCATGCGCGCCTGGCCGTCGTCGGGGGCGTGGAAATCCCAGGGCGTGGCGAGAAGAGCGAGGCCGCGCACCAAATCGGGCTTCAGGATGCCGAGAGCCAGCGCCAGGTTGCCGCCCATGCAGTAGCCGAGCAGGGCCGGCTTCCCGGCCTGCTTGCGTACCCAAGCCAGCGCCCGGACCAGCCGTCCGGCGATATAGTCGTCGAGGCCGAATTTCAGCTCCTCGGCCCCCGGCGGTCCCCAATCGACCAGATAGGGTCGATGGCCTGCCTTGGCGAGCGCGCGCAGCAGGCTGCGCCGCGCGGTGAGGTCGAGCACATAGGCGCGGTTGATCAGCGAAGGGACGACGAGGACGGGCGGGCCCTTGGCGCCAGGGAGCGAATAATCGAGCAGGCGGGTAGTGCCCTCGCTCCAGGCGCAAGGCGGCTCGCGCAGGCGGCGGCGATACGGGTGGCGGCGATAGGCCTCGATGCCGGCCAGGAACCCGTCCATGCGGCGGGCCGATTCGGCGGCCAGCGCCCGGTCGAATGCCTCAGCGTCGACGGGTTCGAGCTGTCGGCGCAACGCCTCGGCGCGGTCGCGCAATACCGGATTCCAGGCGAGCGATCCGTTCCTCAAGCTCGGCAACGCGGCGCGCGAGCCCAGCAAGGTCGCGATCTGCGCCGCCAGATGCAGCGGCAGCGGGCGCGGCCCCTGGCGGCCGGGCGGCGGATTCGCTTTGCGCATGGGACCCTGTCGCAGCCTCGCCCACCGGGATGCCGGCCGCCCCGGCGAAGGCGGCCATGCCCCGGATCATCAGCGTATAGGCCCGCGCCATCGCCTCGGCCACGGAAGGATCGTGGACCAGGACCGCCATCTGCTCCTGCCAAAGATCGAGATAGCGGCGCGCGAGGCGGTCGATTTCCGGCGCGTCCTTCATGGGCCGGACTATAGCCCAGCGCCCGCCGCCGGCGCACCCGCAAAACGCCCTGCCTTCAAGCCGGTAGGCGGGGCCGAAAAATCTGCTAGATTGGGGAGGCGGCGAGGCTTGCGCGAAGGCGCGACATGGCGGACGACAAGATCCCGAACCCACAACCTCCGATCACGATCAAGAAATACGCCAATCGCCGGCTCTACAACACGGCGACCAGCAGCTATGTCACGCTCGACCATCTCAGCCAGATGGTGAAGGAGAACACCGACTTCGTCGTCTACGACGCCAAGACCGGCGAGGACATCACCCGCTCGGTGCTCACCCAGATCATCGTCGAGGAGGAGCAGAAGAGCGGGCAGAACCTGCTCCCGATCAGCTTCCTGCGCAGCCTGATCGGCTTCTACGGCGATTCGCTCGGACGCCTGCTGCCGCGCTATCTCGACTACTCCATGGGCACCTTCCAGCACAATGAAGGGCAGATGCGGAAATACATGGAGAACATGCTGGGCGGCCTGTTCCCCTTCAGCCCGCTGGAGGAGATGGCCAAGCAGAACATGAACCTGTTCGAGAACGCGATGAAGATGTTCGCGCCCTTCTACCAGGGCGGGCCGGGAGCGCCGGGAGGCGCGGGCGCGCCGCCGGCCGCCAATCCAAGCGATGCCAAGCCCGTCCCCGACAAGCCGGTTCTGTCGGTCGCCGATTTGCTCGCGCGCATCAACGCGATGCAGGAGCAGCTCAACAGATTGGCGGGCGGTTCCTCCAGCGCCGGGCGCGAGCCCGAGGCCAAGGA